>JAYUCD010000221.1:0-11662 GCA_043740515.1 Bdellovibrio sp.
AGGACAAAGAAAAGGCAAAAGCCGTTTACGCCGGGATGAAGCCTTTGACAGCTGAGGACATCGCGGAGACGATCTCTTGGGTTGTTTCGCGGCCAGCGCATGTGAACATCCAGGAGCTGGTGATTTTCCCGACCGATCAAGCATCGATTCGAGACGTCAACCGAACTTGAGCGCTTCAACTTTTTTTGAAAAGAGATGGAAAAATGGATTTTCGAATTGAAAAAGACACCATGGGCGATGTCCAAGTTTCTAATGATAAATACTGGGGAGCTCAAACCCAAAGATCTCTCGGCAATTTCAAAATTGGCGGAGATCGTTTTCCACGAGAGATGATCAAAGCTCTCGGCATTTTAAAAAAGTGTGCGGCACTCACCAATCATCAGCTCGGACTTTTGGACACGGCTAAAACTGAATGGATCGTTAAAGCTGCTGATGAAGTGATCGCTGGGAAATTAGATGATCATTTTCCCTTGGTGGTTTGGCAAACCGGTTCGGGAACTCAGAGCAATATGAACGCCAATGAAGTGATCGCCAATCGAGCCATGATCTTGATGGGGAAAAAGCTTCCCTCGAAAGAGATTCATCCGAATGATGATGTGAACAAAGGCCAAAGCTCGAACGATACTTTCCCGACGGCGATGCACATTGCAGTTGCTGATCAGGTTCACCATCGCTTGCTGCCGATGATGGAGAAATTGCACAAAGCTTTGGTCGCAAAGCAAAATGAATTCAAAGACATTGTGAAGATTGGCCGGACGCATTTGATGGATGCGACTCCGCTGACCTTGGGCCAAGAGTTTTCTGGATACGTCACGCAGATGCGCCACTCTTGGCAGCGCGTGAGAAATACTTTGAATCATTTGCACGAACTGGCGATTGGCGGAACGGCAGTAGGGACCGGGCTGAACACTCATCCACAATTTGCAGTTGCGGTTGCTGAGACGATTGCCAAGGAAACGAAAATTCATTTTGTCACCGCAGAAAATAAATTTGAAGCGCTGGCCTCGCACGACGCCTTGGTTGAAGTCAGCGGAGCTCTCAAATCCGTGGCTGTGTCGCTGATGAAAATTGCCAATGACATTCGCTTGCTTGGCAGCGGACCGCGCTGTGGAATTGGCGAATTGCATTTGCCTGAGAACGAGCCGGGCTCATCGATCATGCCTGGCAAGGTCAACCCCACTCAGTCCGAAGCAATGACCATGGTCTGCGCGCAAGTCATGGGAAACGATGTGGCCGTGACAATTGGTGGCGCCAATGGACATTTTGAATTGAATGTTTTCAAACCTTTGATTCTTTTCAACGTGCTCAATTCGGTTCGCTTGCTCTCTGACGCCTGCGAAAGTTTCACCGATAATTGTGTTGTAGGAATTGAAGCCAACAAAAGTCAGATCAAGCGGCATCTAGATAATTCATTGATGTTGGTGACGGCATTGAATCCTCACATCGGTTACGACAAGGCTGCGCAGATCGCGAAAACGGCTCACAAAAATGGAAGCACCTTGAAAGAAGAATCGATCAAGCTTGGATTTTTGACTTCGGAGCAGTTTGATCAGTTTGTCCGTCCAGAGACCATGATCGGACCTTTGATTGGCGCTACGGGAAAGTGAGCGAAACTTTTCGCATCCCTCCCATTTTGGCGAAAGCAGATTGGTACTCGAAATGGGGTGCCAGCGGTGATATTCGTCCTTACGTTTATGTCAGGCCCGATAATAAAATTCCCAATCCCGGAAGTCGGCATCATCTCGATTGGTTTCCGATGCCACCGATTTCAAAAAATCCGCTGGATACTCACGAATTGGAATTTGCTGAGCAGATTTATGATATTGAAGGGCGGGCCTTCGGGCCCTCGAATATGGCGATGCCTCGCTGGGTTTTTTACGACTGTGCGATTATTCCTGGGTTTGTCGCTGGTTTTGCCATGCGGACTTCGAAACTTCCGGCCAATTTGAAAGCTGTGATGAGAACCGATCCAAAGATGGAGTGGACTCCGCTGTCGCTGTTCATCATCATTCCGACCATGGCCAAGGGACAGTGGGTGGCGCACAATCTGTGTGCGGTCAATTCGCTTTTGCAGGAGAAGGATCGCTTCTACGGCTTGGGCTTTTTATCCAAAGCTTTTGGTTTGTGGTACGCCAATGTTGAATCCTGCCTAGGAATCACGCAGTGGGGCAGCCCTGCGCTGAAGCTTCACTCGCACTATGGACCCATGGAAATTGTCACCGCTTACACTCCTGTGCATTCACATGCGAAAACAATCACTTACGGAGTGAAAGTTGACACCTTGTGCTGGGAAAAGTTTTTCACTCGGGAAGAGGATTTGGCCTTTTTGGAAAAGTATGGGCCTTCGGCTTTTAGATTAGATCCCAAAAGTGAAGAAAGCATGATAGAGTTGAACGAAAGATTACAGCGCGGCGAGGGGCCTTATTTTTTAAGTGCAGCCGAAATCGCGTCGCAAAAATTAACGGATGCTTTAACAATTTATCAACCGAAATCCGCTTTCTAGCTAGAAGTAGAAGTTTTACATATTTAAGTTTTAGATATTAAAGGTTTCAGATACCAAAGTTTTAAAAAGGGAAGTTATGACAGAAACTCAGTTGCCAGCCGTTGCAAAATCTTTTTTCACTCACTGTAAAAAATGTGGAGCGGATCGCTATCACACAGTGGTTGCTCACACGACTTCCAAATCAGCGAAACTGAAATGCGAAATTTGCGGAGCAGCAAGTACTTACAAATTGCCAAAAGCCGGCGGTGAGGCAGCAGCAAAAGTGAAGCGTCCTTTGGCAGGAGCTGCAGCGAAGCGGAAAGAAGCTGCGGCTTCAGCGAAGAAGAATGCGCACATCGAAGAGTTTCAAAGCTTGATGAACAGCGCCGGCGATGCGCAGTCATACACCATGAAAGCGAAATTCAGCGCCAATACCAAATTGAAGCATCCAAAATTTGGTATGGGCTATGTGAAATCCTCTCAGCCCGACAAAATCGAAGTCGTCTTTGAGGACGAAGTTCGAAATCTTGTTCACAATCGCAATCAGTAATTGATCGGTCATCACTCATGTGGACCAAGGGTCTCAATCCCGAACAAGCAAAGGCCGTCCTGCATAACGACGGCCCCTTGCTCATCTTAGCTGGAGCCGGCTCAGGAAAGACCACCGTTTTGGTGGCTCGCACTGGACGTCTAGTGGCAGATGCCGTCGCCAAACCTGAAGAGATTTGTGTTCTCACTTTCACCAACAAAGCGGCGCGAGAATTAAAACATCGAGTGGCGCATAAATTGGGCGATCGGGCCAAGGGCCTTTGGGCTGGAACTTTTCACTCTTACGGATTGAGGCTGCTTCGCACTTATCACCGAGAAGCAGGATTGCCTTCGCAGTTTGGAGTGATCGATCAAAATGATTCGCAAGCCATCTTGAAAGAACTTTTGCGCGACGTGAAGGTCACAGGCAAAGATAAATTTGACTTGGCAGTGGTGCTGGAAATTATCAATGAACGCCGGGTTCGTGGCCGCGAAAAGCTCGAGGCCTTTGATGAATACCATGAGCTCGCTGAAATTCTTCTACCGAAATTTTTGAAAAAAATGGAATTGCTCGGAGCCGTGGATTTTGAATCTTTGCTGCTCAAACCGCTCGAACTTTTTCGCGAACATCCAGAAATTTTGGAAAAGGTTCAAAAGCAATTTAAGTTTATGATGGTTGATGAGTTTCAGGACACCAATTTGGTGCAAATGAAATTGATCGAGCAGATGGTGGCTTCGCATCGAAATCTGGCCGTCGTCGGTGACGATGATCAATCGATTTATGGCTGGCGAGGCGCTCAAATCTCAAATATTTTAGACTTTCCCAAAAACTTTCCTCCTTGTGAAGTGATTCGTCTCGAAAGAAATTACCGCTCAAGCCCGGTGATTTTAAAAGTAGCCAACGAACTGATTCAGAAAAACAAACATCGACACGGAAAAGTGTTGAAAGCGGAAGGCGAGTTCTACACTCAAGAGGTGCCTGAAGTTTTTGTTTTTCAGAGCGAAGAAGATGAAGCGCAATTTGTCGTGCGCGAAGTTCGTGAGTTCTTAAGCAAAGGATTTAAATACGAGGACATTGCCATTTTGTATCGCTCCAATTCGCAAGGAGGCCTGCTCGAAGGGCACTTCAGGCAAAATCAAACTCCTTACACAGTCTCAGGCGGCACCGGCTTTTTTGATCGCAAAGAGATTAAGGACATTCTTGCTTACCTGCGCTTTTCGCTTGCTGCCAGTGACATGAGTTTACGCCGAATCATAAACACTCCGCCTCGGGGAATTGGTGACACCACGGTTGAAAAGCTGAACACGCACGCGATCCAGAATCATGTTTCCTTTCTCAAAGCTTGTCATGACTGGAAGAGCGTCGGCATACCTGAAAAAGCAGGCGAGTCTCTCAATGAGCTTTTCAGTCTTCTGCGCAGTTTACCAGAGAGGCTGATGAATCCCACCGGCAACGATACTCCAGGCTCTCTGCTGCTGAAATTTCTGAATGAGATCGAGTACCGACAGTTTCTTTTTACCACCAGTAAAGATGGGCCGGCGGCTGAGAAAAAATGGACCTTGGTGGAAATTTTCGCCAGAGTCCTAGATTCTTTTGTCAAAAAAGGCGGGGCTTCGGAAAAAACTTTACGTGAGTTTGCTGACGCCATGGAGCTTCGTGACGATATGACAGAGGATGAGGATCGCAACAAAGTGAGCCTCATGACTTTGCATGCATGTAAAGGCTTAGAATTTCCATGCGTGATCATTGTTGGAGTCGAAGAAGATTTGATTCCACACAAAACTCTCGGCAGCGATGTGGATGAAGAGCGGCGCCTGTTTTATGTCGGCTTGACGCGGGCAAAAGAGCGATTGATCTTGAGCCGCTGCCGATATCGCACACGGCACGGCGTGCAGAAGCCAGTGACGCCATCACGCTTTTTGCTGGAGATTCCCAAGGAATCACTGCGCGATCATCAAGGCGAATTCAGGCCAGTGACCTCGGATCAACGCGAGGGAATGCTTGCGGGATTTTTAGCCAATTTGAATTCGAAGGCGGCTCTGACTCCCAAACTGAAATAAGTTTAAGTGCGCCTTACGGGAATTCTTAATTTGACAGGCCAAATTCATCAGGACATCTTAGGGGGCATGAAAAATATCTGGCTCATCTCTTTCCTCTTTTTTTCGACTCTGCTGAGTGCGGCTTCGCTTCAAGCGAGCACTCGGATGGCTTTTCTCGAAGTTTATGACTCAGCAGGAAAGCTAGTTCAGTATGAGCCCAACGGCCGCTTCGGCCACTCAGATCGGAAATCTTTGGCTGCAAAGTTATCCAGGTGAAGGCGTCAGGCTCATCACCTTGGAAGAGCTGAAGCACCGGGGGAAAATTGCGGCTGTGCTTCAGATACCGATTGATATTCAAAGGGCGGACTTCGAAAAGTATTTAGGTTTGCCATTTGATTTTAATTACTCGTGGGATGATCAAGCTCTTTACTGTGCCGAGCTTCTCGCGAAACTTCTGCACGTTACACCTGAGCCGATGCACTTCAATCATGCGGTTTGGCCAAAATCCTATTGGCCGCTCGAAGGACAGCTCGGAATGTCGCCGGATAAGCTTTTCAAAATCCTGAGCGGACCGGGACCTTATTACTGAAAAATCAATGGTACGGTCATCAGCGTTTCGCTGCGAGCCTGAGCGAATTCGAGGCCGCGATAAATTTTCAAAATCTGCCGATTGAGCGCCGCGGGAAGTTCTCCCTCGAGCGTGAGCAAAGTATTCGTGGCAAATTTTGCTGATTTCACAGAGCCGTTTTTGGCAACTTGGATCTGGAGGCTGACGGTCCCTTGTGCGAACTCACTTTTAGCTAGGAGCTCTTGCAGATGATCAAAAGCTCGGTTTAATATCTTTTCCGTCGCTTTGGCAGTGAGAGGTCCTTCGATATAAGTTTTTGGTTGCATAAACCAGCCGTGAATCACCAGACGAGCTTCCAGCGGATCGCGAGTGCCGCGAACTTCGGTGACTCCGTGCGGATATCGGGGGTCAAACACAGTCAGACGATTCATCAGAGCCGGGATGCGGTCAACAAAACTGGAAAGCTCTCGGTCTTGCGGAGCTGAGAAATTTTTCCAGTAAGAAAGCACTTCTGGTTTCAAAAGCAAAGTCTCGCCCCCGGAAAAGCAACGATTTTTCCATGGCGTCAGAGAGAAAACATAAGCCCAAGGCCCATGCGGTACATCCGAGTGCAGATCTTGTTTGCAACCATCAATGTAATAACTGAGCCAGGGCGGAGAAACATCCCAGCAACCCAAAGTTCGCCGGCCCCAATGCACCAAGCTCTTATGAAAGTGCATGTACATTTTTTCGGGAAAATAATGATAAGCCGGAGTCCGCATCAAAGTGTATTGATCAGGCACATGCCAATAATCCCAAACAAAACGCTCCGAGCGAGTCTCTCTCGGATTGGCGAACTGGGAATGAAAGTACTGCCTCATTTCGGAGGCATGGGGATAAAACTGATCTTGAATCAAAACTTGCGATTTCATAGTCCTCTTCGTTGCTCTTTTAATAACTCTTTTTGATTTCAGATGAGATTCGACCTGCCGAAGATGAAGGATTTTTAGCACTTTGTCACCAATTCGGTCAGGAACTTGCGAAAACAAGCTTGCCTTCTATTTCTCAAGCAGGATGATAGGCTTATACATTTCCAAAGACCGACTCAAATGGGAGAAGCAATGGCCGAAACCACAAAAAATGATTTCTATTTATCGATCACAGATCTCGCCGATCTGGTTGGCAAATCAGTGCTCGGCGTTTTCAAAGACTGCGAAGCCCTGGCAGGACCCTTGCGCCACAAATCGCATCTGCCTCCCAAGCTCGTTCGCCAGTATCTGAGCTCCAAGGGCTATCAGTATCCGCACAAGGTGATCTCTTTCCAGATGCTCAAAGGTGGAGTGGCGAAAACCACCTCGGCCCTGAATTTTGGTTTGCGAGCCGCCATGTACGGAGCAAAAGTCCTCTTTATCGATTTGGATCAGCAAGCCAATCTAAGCTATGCCCTCGGAGTCGATGCAGAAAACAAACCGGTGTGGGTGGACTTGGTCGAGAAAAAATTCAGCATCGAGCAAGCGACTTGTAAAATTGATGAGGGAGTTGATCTGATTCCCTCCAGTTTGAACAATTCAGTTTTGGACCGAGTGCTCCTGAATTCCAACCGCAACTGGGCTCAGGCCGTGAAAAATCCATTGAAAGAAATTCGCGCTTTTTATGATTTGGTGATCATCGATACAGCTCCCAATCTCTCCGCCATTCTTCACAGCTCATTGAAATGTTCGGAAAAAATCTCAAAGCAAATTAAACGGTTACTCAACTATTAACGCGAGCAAGTGTTCAGCGGAATATTTCAACATATTTCACGGCATTTCATAATTTGGTAGGGTTTTGGTAGGGTCCTGGTAGGGTTCTCTAAAATCGTTATCAAGCTTAGACGCCGCCATGTCAGCCACTCTCCTCTTTCAAAGTTTCATTTTTTGAAACTGGGATTTTTAAATCCCACAACTGAGGAGTGGATATGATTCGATTTATTTGTTGGATGCTTGCTGTATGCCTGACCATTGGGTTTGGACCAAAGCTTGTCACAGTTCATATGGCGAAATCTGCAATCAGGGCTCACGAGCATGATCAGATGAGCTATGCCAAGTTCACGAGAAAACTTTTAACCGCAAAACCCAAAGCCATTCCGCAAGGGCGGGATGATTCAGACTAATTTCAATTATTTGTTTATTTAATTTTTATCTCAAAGCCCGAAGTCCTCGGGCTTTTTCTTTTTTGGAGGTTCTTTATGTCATCCAGTTGTTTTCATTGTTCCCGCAAAATTGCCTACTTCGTTTTATCTCAAAACCAAAGAGCAAATGAAGCTCATCTCAAAGCTATTCAAGAGTACTGCTTAACGCTTCCCTATGAAGTCGATACTTTTGCTGAAGAAGTTGTTGATCCAAGCAATAACCAAAGTCCTTTGTTCAAACAGGTTATGGAGCTGATTCGCCAGGGAGAGGTCTCAGAGTTGATTATCCCAAGCCTGGGACAAGTTCTTGGTCACGATTTAAACTCACGGAAAGAATTTTTGGAGTTTTTGAGAGAAAACCACGTGAAGCTTGTCACCCTCACCAAAGAACCAAGCCAGTTAGCTTCTTTTCTCGGAGGTGACATATAGATAAGGCAATTTTTTTATATGTCAGAGTTTCAACCCTGGACCAAATCGGCGGCGCCGAAAGTCAGACAAGAGCGCTCACTGAATGGTGTGCAAAAAACGGATACACAAACTTTGAGATTTTTACTGATCACGGTATTTCAGGAGCAAAAGAAAGCAGACCGGCCCTAAATCGCATGATGGAAAAGGTGGATGCCGGGTTTTGCAGCCAGGTGGTTGTTTTTCAGTTCTCCAGATTTGCCAGAAGTACCACGCATTTATTAAAGGCTTTGGAGAAATTCAAAGAAAAGAAAGTCAGATTTCATTCTATTTGCGAAGCCATTGATACCGAATCTCCAATGGGACTGGCACTTTTCACAATTTTAGGTTGTTTGAGTCAGCTTGAAAGAGAATTAATTCGAGAGCGTGTACGAGCTGGGATGAAAAACGCAAAAGCCAAGGGTGTCCGAATCGGCAGAGTGAGGAAAAGAAATTCTGCACTTATAGAAAGTTTGCTTGATGCCGGTCTTTCCTTTAGAGAGATTGCAAAAATTTCTCGTTGCAGTCATGGGTCAGTTTCAGCTCAAAAAAAGGAATGGCTCAAGAAAAAATCCGATGCAGAGCAATTAAAGTTAGCTCAAATTACAAATGAAATTAAAGAAAATCAAATCCAAAACACAGTAGATAAAATGAAGTCGATGAATATCTCAGAAGAGATGGTCTTAAAGGTTCAAGAGAACCTTGAAAATGAAGCGCGAGAAAATGTGCGAAATATTCAAGGTAGTGTGGTCTACGAAACCTACGACTAAAATTTGATTTGCGGCGAGCTTCCCAATAAAGGAAGCTCGCCCTTTTTTTGCTCAAAGTGAACAAAAGGTTCATCAAGCTGACCACCGTCGAAAGTTAGCAAAGGCAGCGGTACTCTGCCGACGATCCTTTTGGAACGAAGCGAGAATCCCACCAATTTGTGGCCTTTGGAAACTGCTTCCCGCAAAGGAACCTCTGGGTCACGGCATATCGACACAAGGAAGGGGTCATAATCAGAAGTTCACAGTCTCAGCTTTTCCATTTGAAAAGGTTCGCAGCATTGATACCAATTGGTTCTCTTTTGAAAAGTTAAAAATATCGGAGGCAATACTTCCTCGATCTAGATATTTAACTTCTACTGCACTTTCGGTTTCAAAAATATTTTTTACGCAATGATTTGAATTTCTTCCCATAAACCTGATGATCATTGCCGCAACGCTTGGAGCGTTATCTTTAGAATCCTTTTTAATTTGAGATTGTAGTGAACGTAGGTCGCGACAGCTGTATTCCTTCGCTTGAGATAGGTCAGAATAAGTAAAAATAGACGTCAGAATCGTAAGTAATAGAAATTTTCGGATAGACATTATGAATCCCCCTTTAAGTCTTTACAATTGTACTCTTTTAGTTTCGAGCGGGCAATAGCTACCTAGCAAGCGGTTACACACCTTAGTCGTGGACTAAAAAGGAAACATTTTGGCATTACGATTTTCGAAAGAATAATGGCTGACTTTTTTTCAGGTATAAAAGTATGACCCCTTTGTGTTCAGGCGCTCTTGTTCCTTTCGCAGGTGCGAACACCCTTGAAAGGCAGACCTTCCTGATCCGGCCACAATTCTGAGCCTTCTCGTCACGAACCGCTTTCTCAAAAAGCGCGGTCAGATCGAATAAAACTGACCTTTGATAAAACCGACATCCTGCCGCGATTGATTGAATAATGACTAATTTTATAAATTTTGATAGGTTCTCACTTGAGGAAATCTATGGTTGTGTATTTGTATCGTTGGAAATTAAAATCAGAAAAAGAAGAGCAATTAAAAAAGCGTGGTCTTACGTTACTGAAGAGCTGCGTGAAAAGTGCGGAAGCTTAGGTTCTCGCCTTCATCTTGGTGATGATGGACTCTGGTATGCCTACGCCCAGTGGCCTTCAGTTGAGCAGCGAGAAAAATCAAGCCTCAAGCATGATGAAATTCTTGAAGCTCGTCGACTTATGAAAGATGCAACAATAGAGATATTGCCAGATATTGTTCTCACGCCAACCAGCGATTTTCTTGTTTTGCCAAAGTAGTTGCTACCGAACCACTCTTACCAAGTCAATCGGCGCTCAGTTTTGCGAGCGCCGTTGATCATTTATTTTTTAAATTTTGCTCTGGACAGAAAGCTCGTGGTCTTGATCAGCGCTCCCCAAAAATGAAGTGGTTTCTATACAAATGAAAAAACCAATCTACTTAGAGACACAAGTCATATAACCACTGTATCTAAACATATGTGGAGCTAACACGGATCCATGAAAATTTACCAGGTTGCCATTTTCATTTCCAAACACAGTCGTAACCCAGTCATGGCCACTGTCTTTCCAAGTATCTAACTTGAGAGTAAAATTCGATTCAAAAAGTTGCTTTACAGTCGACATTGTAAAATCAATTCCGGAATATTTGGAAAGGTAGAACTGAGCTTTTTCTGCCGATTTGCAAGGGTCAGAATAAGAATTTAATTCAGAAAGTTCAAACTTCCCAATAAACACTATTTATCCCAGGATTGGCCATCGATCTGAGGGCTCCATTAATATAAAGGATGAGGCCTTTGCCGCTGGCCATGTTGCGGGGTCAGGTATTAATTTGCATAAACCCATGGAGAGGCGAGCTGGAAACAAGGGTGGGCTCTTACCGCCGCCAAGGCCACGAATTTCCGGCAAGTTCTAAAAGGCTCACTATATTGACGGCGCCATTTGTTTAGTTTTGATTAAGAGGCCTTGGTAGCGGTCTGGATAGGAAGTCGTCAGGCAGGGTTCACGGACCTCGCCTGGATCAAACCAATTCGATCCTATAGAGTTTCATTCCTGGACAGTTATAAGCCAGTGAATTCGACAAAACTCTCTGGGTCTTTGCTGTTCTTGACGATAGCCAATATTCGAGGTTAAACCAAACTCATGAAATGCTTTCTTGCCTTATATTTCCTTGTAGCCATTGGACCCAGTCTTTGTTTAGCTAATCAGTTGGCCGAGTGCCACGGCACTAATATCTGGGATCATGACGTAGTCGCAAAAGTTTTTTACATCGCTGGAGTTGGTAGTATTGTTATGCAAGATAACGTTGATACTATAGAAAGTAAGACGACTATCGAGGGTGCGGAAACAAATACACTAAAGGTTTTTGACAATGATTTTGTCATGAATTTTTCCGTGACTTCGGGTCAAAAAACTTCGCCTGTTCAGGCCTTTTTGCAAGGCGCATTTTACGTCGAAGATTTTACCTGTATTTTAATAGATTGAACTCTTCATTTTTTAATGACGAAAATTAAAGCTCGTCAACAATTCAAGTTTGTAACTAATCGCCTGGCGTTGACTTTACAAAAAATGGGCTCTAAGAGCCAGGAAGCACCGGCTTCAAAACGACGTGATTTATGATCTAGGCATTGTTTTGTTGATATAGGCGATTGCAGAAAAAGAAACAGGCCCCATTTTAGG
>JAYUCD010000222.1:0-7388 GCA_043740515.1 Bdellovibrio sp.
TAAGAAAGCGAAGAAATTACCAAAAACCTATCGAGGCTACGGTCAGTTTGGTTCTCAAATGGTGACTCAACTGGCGATCGAAAGTCAAAAAGCGCCCTACACAGAGATGCTACGAAATTTTAAGTCCAAACATCCAAATGCCTCTCTCACAGACAAGCAAGTGAGAGACTCGGAAGATCCAACTTCAGCAGCGGCAGCAATTGCCCTTTCAATGCGTTGGATGTACGACGTTCGACTGCCAAAAGTAGGCTGCAAAGACTGCTCAACGAATTATAAATTCAACCGGAAAGATCTTTATATGCTGGTTGCAGGCTACGACTGGAGCCCATTTCAGCTCAATAAAGTTGCCGACCGAAGTCCGGGCTCTTTGAGAATGGGTGGCTTTCCACCACCTGCCGAAACTAAACATTATATGACAAAAATGGATCGCTGTCTTTCCAGCGGCCACTTTCGAAATTTCAATGAACGAGGCGATAAACCAAGCACCGTCGCAATGACTCGCACTTGCAAGTAAGCTAGCCTCGATGTTAGAAGTAAATCTCTGCTGGAGGTTTACCGATGATTTCCAAATATCCCTTGCTGATTCGTGAATTTCACCTCGACACTTTTGGACATGTGAACAACTCAACTTATCTAGCGATTTACGAAGAAGCCCGCTGGGACCTGGTGACAAAAAATGGTTATGGCTTGAGTCAGGTTCGAAAGACTCGGCAAGGACCGATCATTCTTGAGGTCAATCTTAAATTTCTGAAAGAACTTCAGCTGCGAGAAGAGGTTTTGATCACAACCGAACTGATTTCAACTAAAGGAAAAATCAGCCATTTGAAGCAACAGATTTTGAAATCAGATGACAGCGTGGCGAGTGAAGCTATGTTCACCTTTGGACTGTTTGATTTGCAATCTCGAAAATTGATTGATCCGACAGAGGCTTGGAAAAAAGCGATTGGAATGAAGACTTAAAATGGCACTTCAAAGAATCTTGCAGCAAGTGAAAGAATTGAAATCGACAGGAAAAAATACTTTGCTTGTTTTTGATTTGGATTCGACTTTGTTTGATGTCAGCCCTCGTCTCAAAAAAATTATGAGAGATTTTGCCGAAGTTCCTGAAAATCAGCAGCGATTCCCAAATGCAGTGGATATTTTAAAAAATATTGAAACTTTCCGCTCCGATTGGGGAATCAAAAATGCTGTTGTGCGGGCTGGATTGGATTCACACCATGCCGATTTTCACGAAGCTCTTAAAAGTTTTTGGCTCCAGCATTTTTTTTCGAATCATTATTTAAATTTCGACATTCCCTACGAGGGTGCTGTTGAATATGTTCAAACTCTCTCGAAATTAGGCGCGGATATTGTTTATCTCACCGGTCGAGATGTGCATCGCATGGGACCGGGATCGGCTGAGATCTTGGAAAAATGGAAATTTCCTTTGAATTCATCGAATGCCCAATTGGTTCTGAAGCCGCAAAAAGGGATGAATGATGCTCAATTCAAATCGGATTGGTTCTCAGTTTTGCCGGAAGAAAAGTATTCGCAGATTTGGTTTTTTGAGAATGAACCGGTCAATGTGAATCTTGTTCGGATTGAGCATCCAAAGGTAGAAATTGTTTTTTTTGAAAGCACTCACTCGGGGAAAGAAGAAGCTCCTTCGGATTTGCCGAGGGTGATCAACTTTCTCATACAAAAAGGCGGAATTTAGTTTGGGACTGACATTAATCGCAACACCGATTGGCAACGATCAAGATATTTCGCTTAGAGCCCTCGAGACTTTAAAAAATGCAGAGATGATTATTCTTGAAGAGTTTAAAGAGTCGACTCGCTTTTTACGAGCCCATGGAATTACTGGAAAAAATTATGAGCAACTCAATGAGCATTCGAAGCCCGAAGATTTAGCTCGGCTGGTGAATCTGTGTGAAAATCAAGAAATCGTCTTGATCACGGATTGCGGGACGCCTGGATTTTGCGATCCTGGTGCAGACCTAGTGCGTGAGTGTCGCAAAAAGAAAGTTCCCATCCGAACTTTTCCGGGCCCTTCCAGCCTCACTGCTCTGCTTTCACTTTCCGGAGTGAGACTTGATCAATTTGTGTTTCGCGGTTTTCTGCCTGCCGAAAACGAAGAGCGAGCCAAAGCGTGGGTCGAGTGTCAGAAAGAATCGAGAGCCATTGTGTTGATGGACACTCCTTATCGTTTTCAGAAAATGCTTTCGGAAGCCAATCAGTATTTTTCCGATCGGAAAGTACTGCTGACTTTGGATTTGACTCAAGAGACCGAGAAGGTCTTTGAGGGAACTCCAAGCATGGTGCTTAAAAATGAATTGCCAAACAAAGCCGAATTTATGCTTTTGATCTATCCTCGAAAACCCAAACACGAGTCGAAGTAAATGAGCCTCGACTCTCTGCCGATCGATCGGTTTTTAGAATCGATTTTGAATCACCTGAGAGTGAAAAAAAATTTGATTTTGTGTGCCAGCCCCGGGGCCGGAAAAACAACTCGATTGCCGCCTGCTCTTTTGGAATTGGTGAAAAGCTCTAAGCAGAAGATTCTTGTTTTGGAACCTCGGCGATTGGCAGCGGTTGGAGCGGCGGCTCGGATCGCAGATGAACAAAACTGGGAATTAGGAAATCAGGTCGGCTATCAGATCCGCTTTGACTCTCACTTTCAAAAGCAGACTTCTCTGATTTTTTTGACCGAGGCCTTGCTGAATCGCAAACTTCTCCAGGACCCGGAGCTCAGTGATGTGGACATTGTGGTGCTGGACGAGTTTCATGAAAGATCTCAGCATGTCGATTTGGCTTTAGGTTTGTTGAAAGAATTGCAGCAGCTGTCCCGACCTGATCTGAAAATCATTGTGATGTCTGCAACTTTGAAAGCTGAACCCATCGCAGAATTTTTGGGAGACTCTGAAATAATCAATGTTCCAGGTCAGAGTTATCCCTTGGAGAAATTCCATCAGAAATCATCTCAGAAATTGAGAACAGGACCTGACTTTGTCTCCGAGGTCGCAGCTCAGATCAAAAACTCAAGTGGACATCTGAGAACGGGCGAACATCTTCTGGCATTTTTGCCTGGCATCGGAGAAATTGAGCGAGTGTTCAATGCTCTAGAAGGCTGGGCCGATGAGAGAAAAATTCAAATTTTAAAATTACACGGCAGTCTCTCTCTGGAGGAGCAGCGCCAAGTTTTGAAAAGCACTGCGAACTCAAAAATCATTCTGAGCACCAATGTTGCCGAAAGCTCGGTAACAATAGACGGTGTGCGAATTGTAGTTGATTCGGGTTTGCAGAGACGATCTTCGATCAATCCTAAAACCGGTTTCCAGCAGTTGGATTTAGCTCGAATTTCGAAATCTTCGGCCATTCAGCGAGCTGGACGTGCCGCCCGGCAAGCTGCTGGAAAATGCTACCAGATGTGGAGCACCTTGGATGAGCAATCAATGCCCCAAGAAGAAGTGGCTGAAATGTTACGAACTGACCTTTCTGAAGCTTTGCTCTTTCTCAGCGCCCAATCGGTGCGCGATTTTTCGAAGTTTTCCTGGTTTCAATCTCCAAGCTCCGAATCTCTCACCAAGGCCGAGCGCCATTTGAAAATTCTGGGTGCGCTCACTGCCGACCATCAGCTGACAAGTTTAGGAAAAGCGATTCTTGCCTATCCCTTACCTCCCCGTTTGGGAAAGTTGCTGATCACGGCCATTCAGATGGGAATCGGCAAAACCGGCGCTGATCTCTGCGCTCTTCTTTTAGAAAGAGACATTCTACAAAATCGGAAAGCTGAGAGCATTCTTGAATGTGATTTGCTGTCTCGACTGGAAGTTTTTTATCAGGGTCGCTTTCCGCTGGTTTCGCGGGTTTCTGATCAGTTGCTAAAGGGAAATTATTCGAAATCTTATGATGCAGATCAGGCGAGAAAGCTTTTGCTCATCACTTTCAGTGATCAGATCTGTCGGCGGAGAAAACCCGGTGAGAACCGCGCTGTGATGATTGGAGGTCGTGGAGTCGTGTTGGACAAAGAAACTCAGGTTCGAGAGTCCGAATTTTTTATAGCTCTGCAATTGATCGAAGGATTATCAGCTTCGGAAACCAGGGTCAGTCTTGCCTGTGGAGTGCGAAAGGAAATTTTTCAGCAGCTTCCAAATATGAAAATCGAAATGGAAAGCTGGATTGAATTTGATGACAAAGAAGAAAAGTTCTTAAAAAAAGAGGCACCTAGCTTAATCTTACCGATGATCGGAGCCCTTCCTCTATCCGAGCTCCGCTCTCAACCAGCCAAAGCGCATGAGATTCAGGATAAGCTCGGCGAGATCGCCTTTCAGAGACGAGCCGAGATCATGATCAAAAATGAAGCTTTGAAAAGCTGGCTGCAGAGATTTGAGGTTTGGCAAAAAATTTCTGGTGCCGCCGACTTTTCAGTTTCGGTTCTTCAAGAGATTTTTTCTCAGGCAAGTTTCGGAGAGAATTCTCTCTCAGCACTTTGCCAGAAAGATTTGATATTTTTTTTCGAGTCGCAAATGGATTTGAAACTGGTCGCACAATTCAAGGCCGAGTGTCCTGAAACTCTGCTAGTTCCGAGTGGTTCCAAAATTCGCCTGGATTATTCTGGAGCCGCGCCTAGCCTTCAGGTTCGGCTTCAAGAGGTTTTTGGTTTGTTTGAAACTCCAAAAATTGCCAATGGAAAATTGGCATTGACTCTGGTTCTACTGGCGCCAAATTATCGTCCTGTCCAAGTCACCCAAGATCTTCAAAGCTTTTGGAAAAATGCTTACCCTGAAGTTAGAAGCGAACTGCGGGCTCGTTATCCGAAACACAGTTGGCCTGATGATCCTCTGTCAGCGCCCGCACAAGCAAAGGGTCGACCTCGGAATCAATAACAGTTTTTGAAAGTTCTTAAGACCGAGATATCAAAATCTCAGCTCGAGGCCCGGCAACGAGAGCGCCAGCAGGAACATCTTTGGTGACCACTGAGTTAGCACCGACTCGACATCCATCTCCCAAATGAATCGGGCCGAGAATTTTAGCACCAGCACCAATCAAGACACGACTTCCCACAGTGGGATGTCGTTTCAGAGGATCAAACTTCACTCCACCCAAAGTCACACCGTGAAAAATAATGCAATCATCACCGATTTCTGCAGTTTCACCAATGACAACGCCCATACCATGATCGATCACTAATCGCTGAGCAATCCGCGCACCGGGGTGAATCTCAATTCCTGTGAGCCAGCGAGAAAATTCGGAAACCAGGCGGGATAAAAAAAACTGCTGAGCGCCATAGAGACGATGTGCCAAACGGTGAAACAAAATTGCTTTGGGGCCTGGATAAAGCAAGGCAATTTCAATGAGCGATTTTGCGGCTGGATCATAGACTTTGTAGGCTGTTAAAAAATCAATCATGACTTTTGGCCTTGGCTGAATCATGAGGCTCACAAAATAATTGCGGCTGTTTGCTATCCGTGAAAGTTACCTGAGTCACCTGATGGTTCATGGCAAAAATAAAATTTCCCCCGAGTACAGAATCATGTCGATTGCGAGTGGTGTTGACTTCGATTCCTTTGGATTTTCCAGCTTTTAAAATAAAATCTTTGATATCCATAAATTTATGGCAGCCGGCGCCCCAGACTTCATCATCTAATTTCCTTTTTTTAGCTTGAGACACATAGAAAGCTTTCATCTGAAATTCATCTTTGATCTCTTCAAATTCAAAAAAAACAAAAAAGCTTCCCTGCTTGTCCTTCACGATTCGGGATAAATCGATTTCACCGCCGCCGCGCGGAAGATTGACGACGATTTCAGGTTCTATCAAAACTTGAGGAGTCTTCTCGACAAAGCGAACCTTCATCGGCGCAAAAGTTAAATTGTCTTTCGCACCCATCAAAGAGTCAATTTGCTTCCAAACTTGAGAAGGAACGGAAATTTCCTTTCCGACTTCAGTGAGATCAAAAACTTTGGCCTCGGCTGCCATTGCAGCTCGCGGAACCAGTGACCAAAGCAACCACGATAAAATCAGAGCTAAAATAGAATTCAAATTAGGGCGCATTGAGCTGCTCTTTTATTTGCAAAAGTGGCTGATAATTTGCAGAAATCAGCAGGCCCTGTCTGACCATGTCGCTAGCAAATTCTTTTTGACCTCGACTCATAAACACTCGCGCCAACCCAGCAAAGCTCTCGACATTATGGGGGTCGGCTTCACGCAGGAGTTTCCACTGTTCTTCGGCACAATTAGAGTCTTTTAGCTCCTGACATTTTCGAGCTCGAATGGAATGAATGACGGCACTGGCTTGGGCAGAGCCAAGCTGATACAAGGCTTGAGCCTCTGAAGATCGTCCGGCCTTGACGAGAAGAAAAGCATTTAATCCAATCAACGTTGGATCCTGAGTATTTTGCAGCCGAGCCTGATCGATACTTTGCAAAGCAGCCCTCAAGTCTCCTTGTTGGTAGCTGCAGTAGGAGCGAAGTCCGCTGAAAAGCGAAGAGCTTGCAGCATCCTGAAGAAGAATTTCGCAAACGTTCAATAAATAAGTCCACTGCAACACTTCTCGGTGAATGCTGTAGTCATGCAAATGCTCTTTTGTCAGATCCGGATAAACACTGAGAAGCCGATTCAAAGCTCCAGTGACCTCAGTGGGTTTTTGAATTTTTTTGAGGATTGCCGCACGCAACAACAGCACTTCTGGTTCAAAATCTTGGCTGCGACTTAAATATCGATTCAAATCTTCTTCAGCAGATCTTAAATTTTCTTCGTCACTGGAAGTTCGATAAATGACGAGAGCTCGGTACAGGATCAAGAGCGGATCTGGCTCCTTGTCTTTCATCAATTCCGAAATTTTCCGACTGGCACCTGCAAAATCGGCCTGAAGAATTTGAATTTCCAGAAGGTTCATTTTGGAAACTTCATCTTCGGGATGTTGAGCTAATATATCGTTATATCTTTTTTCAGCCTCATCCAACTGAACTTCCCTGAGATAAGACAGAGCCACCAGAGAAAGAATCTCTAGCTTGGCTTTGTCATTGGCTTGCGGACTTGCCAGAAGACTCTCAAGATTTTGCCGAGCCTGAACATTTTGATTTTCTACCACCATCAAAAGAGGCGCCATCTGAAGTTTGCTCTTAAAGTCGAGCGGGTGAATGGCTTCTGCTTTTTTAAAATCCCCTAAAGCATTCTCCCATTGACCCAAATTTTTATAGATTTGAGCTCGCTTGAGATAATCTTCAAAACCTAAATGTTTGTTGGATTCCTTTTTAAGAGACCAAACTCCGAGAACGCCGGCAAAAGATAAAGTCACTAATATCCAAATCAAGACAGTCCAGCTTCGGTTTTCTTTGGAAATTCGTCGCTTGATATTCTGATCTGAGCTGGACGCAAAAACAGCAGCCGGAGCCGGCTCAGCTTTGAATGA
>JAYUCD010000223.1:0-6495 GCA_043740515.1 Bdellovibrio sp.
CAAACGTTGGTTCGAGAGCTTTGATCGCTGCAATAGTTGATTCGACATCCATTTGATTGATTTCAATATCAAACACATCAATGCCTGCGAATTGCTTGAACAAAAGACCTTTGCCTTCCATCACTGGTTTTCCAGCGAGTGGTCCGATGTTGCCTAGACCAAGGACTGCTGTGCCATTTGAAATCACTCCGACCAAATTTCCCTTGGCCGTGTAGTCATAAACAGCAGCCGGATTTTTCGCGATGACTTTGCAAGGAACGGCGACACC
The DNA here is from genome assembly GCA_043740515.1 of Bdellovibrio sp. Lineage (GTDB taxonomy): Bacteria > Bdellovibrionota > Bdellovibrionia > Bdellovibrionales > Bdellovibrionaceae > 21-14-0-10-47-8. The sequence continues at coordinate 269 of JAYUCD010000223.1, forward strand.
TGGCGAGTAAGCAAGGCTCAAAGCCTTCTCAGTGTTCGTTGGCTTGCTGGCCACCACTTCAATTTTTCCAGGCTTTCCCTTGGAGTGAAAATCGAGCGCTTCTTGTTCGGCAGGTGTGTACATAAAACTCCATTTCGATGAACGATCGCGGACAGCTTGGCCTGGACTTTCCCAACGCTAGAACTGTCCGAGGCGAATGTCATTTGTTTTGCAAGCTGTCATGGTTCGTCGAGCACAGTGTTAATTTCTTTCTCAAAACTTTGATTTGGCTCTAAGCTTGACGGGTTGTCGAAATCAAAAGCTGGGAGATGAAAAAAATGGCAAATCCACGTGATGTTGTGATCATTGACGGAGTGCGAACTCCGTTTGCAAAGTCAGGGACCAAACTCAAAAAGATTCATCCTGTCGAACTGGGCAAGTTTGCTCTCAAGGAGCTGATTGCGCGGACGAATTTAGACGTCAATGTGATTGATGAAGTCATCATCGGAAACACGGGAAATCCGGTCGATGCGGTCAACATCGCTCGAGTCATCGCGCTCAATGCGGGTGTGCCACAAAAAACTTCTGCCTACACGGTTCATCGAAATTGCGCTTCGGCAATGGAAAGTATTTCGCATGCATTCGATAAAATCAGATCAGGCACAGTCGATGTCGTGATCGCCGGTGGAACTGAGAACATGTCGCAGATGCCAACTTTGCTGCCGGAAAAGATTCAAAGCATTTTCGATAAACTTTTGGTGGCAAGAAAACCGGCCGAAGCAATTCCGCTTTTGCTGCGACTTTTTCAGGCCGATATGAAACAAATTCTTGCACTGTTCATGCAAAATCAGAAAAGTCAGTTTTTTCCAGTGATCGCTGTGATGCAAGGACTGACAGATCCTTTTGTCGGCATCAACATGGGTCAGACTGCCGAAATTTTAGCTAAAGAGTGGCACTTGACTCGAGAGATGCAAGATCGATTTGCATTGCGCTCACATCAAAAAACGGTTGAGGCCACTAAAAACGGTAAGTTGAAACAAGAGATCGCAGCCTTTCCGATTGGCCCGGATTACAAAGAAACTTTGACTGAAGATGTGGGGCCGAGAGACGGGCAAAGCCTCGAAGCGCTGGCAAAGCTGAAGCCATTTTTCGATAAACGAACCGGTACAGTGACAGCTGGAAATGCTTGTCCGATTACCGATGGTGCAGCCAATTTGTTGATCATGAGCCGGGAAAAAGCAGACAGTCTCGGCTACAAACCTCTCGCCAAAATCCGCGGTTACGGCTTTGCGGGTTGCGAACCGGAGCGCATGGGGCTTGGGCCGGTGTATTCAACTCCGCTCGCCTTGAAGCGATCAGGCTTAACGATGAAAGACATTCAGCTCGTCGAGTTGAACGAAGCTTTCGCAGCTCAAGTCATGTCTTGCCAGCGAGCCTTTGATTCTGATCAATTTGCCCGCGAGAAACTAGGTTTGCCAGGTAAAATCGGCGAGATCCGAGATGAAATTCTCAATGTCAACGGCGGCGCAATTGCTTTAGGCCATCCGGTGGGAGCGACAGGTTCTCGTTTGGTCATCACCTTGATGAAAGAATTAAAGCGGCGCAATTTGCAATTCGGTCTGGCTACCTTGTGCATCGGTGGCGGGCAGGGTGGCTCCATGGTTATCGAGTCGGAGGCATAGACAATGAGCATTCAAGAATCCATCAAGATTATTCCACACGGCGACATTGCTTTGGTCGAATTCGACATGGTCGGCGAAAAGGTCAACAAGCTCAACACGGCCATGATGACAAGATTGAGAGAGGTGATCGGCGAGCTGAGAAAAAGCAAGTACAAAGTAGCCATCATCAAATCCAACAAGCCAAAAATATTCATCGCAGGCGCGGACATTGAAGAAATCAAAGGAATGACTCAAAGAGAACAATTTGAAAAAGCAGTGGCTGCTGGTCAAGAGATCTACAATGAGCTGGAGGATCTGCAGATACCGACGATTGCTGCGATTCACGGCGCTTGTGCGGGAGGGGGTTGTGAGTTGATCATGGCCTGCGATTACCGCATTGCAACCGATGATCCAGCAACAAAAATCGGTTTACCTGAGACTCAACTTGGAATTGTTCCAGGCTTTGGCGGTTGTGTTCGAATGCCGAGGATTTTGGGTTTGCAAAATTCGCTGGATATCATTTTGGCCGGAAAACTTGTGCCGGCAGTGAAGGCCGGAAAGATCGGGCTTGTGGATCAAGTGGTTTATCCAACTATTTTGCTCGAGCAAGCGATCAAGATGGCTGAGAGATTAATCAGAGAGGGTGCGAAAAAAAGATCTCTGACTTTTGCGGCCAGCGGAGTGATGAATAAATTTCTGGAAAGCTTTGCTGGTCGGCCCGTGGTGTTTTCAAAAGCCAAACAGGGAGTTCTTGCGTTGACTCATGGCCATTACCCAGCGCCCTTGAAAGCTCTCGAAGTGATCAGCAAAACTTACGGCATGAAGGATCGCTCGAAAGCCTTAAAGATTGAGCGAGATGCTTTTCTTGATTGTGCCATGACTGATGTTTCGAAAAATTTGATTCATGTTTTCTATCTGACTGAGATGGTGAAAAAACAATCTGGAGTTGCTGGTCTTGAGGTGAAAGCAAAAGCCGTTAAAGGCATTGGCATTCTGGGCGCTGGAACTATGGGCGGAGGCATTGCTTTCATCGCCGCTGACAAGGGCATTGAAGCTCGCATGAAGGATATCAATTTCGATGCGATCGGCAAGGGCTTGAAGCACGCTCGAGATCTCTGGGCAAAATCAATGAAGCGAAAACGAATCAACAAATATGAATTTCAACAAAAGCTCGACCGAATCACTGGAACGATCGATTACAGCGGCTTTAAAAATCTGGATGTGGTGATTGAAGCGATTGTTGAGGATATGGAAATCAAAAAAAAGGTGATTCACCAAACAGCAGGCGAAATGCGAGCGGACGCCATTTTAGTCACCAATACATCTTCGTTGAGTGTCACTGAAATGTCTCAAGGTCATCCACGGCCCGAATTTTTTGCAGGGTTGCATTTCTTCAATCCAGTGGATAAAATGCCGTTGGTTGAAGTCATTCGAGGCGAAAAAACCAGCGATCAAACAATTGCCACGGTTTTTGAGCTGTCAAAAAAAATGGGCAAGATGCCAGTTGTGGTGAAAGATGGGCCCGGATTTTTGGTGAATCGCTTACTTCTTCCCTACATGGCCGAAGCCGCTTTTCTTTTGCAAGAGGGAATGAAAATTCAAACGGTCGATCAAGCCTTTGTGAAAAAATTTGGCATGCCGATGGGCCCCTTTGCTCTGATGGATGAAGTCGGCCTTGATGTTTGTATCAAAGTTCTCAAGATTTTTAAGAAAGCTTTTGGCAACCGAGTCGAGATTGCCCCTTGCATGGAAAAATTAGAAAAAAGCGGACGGCTCGGCAAGAAAAACGGCAAAGGCTTTTATAAATACGATGCGACTGGAAAGCGAGCGGATGTGGATGAAACCATTTATTCAGAGCTCGGCGTCTCGACTCCAAGCGATCCTTTGTCCGAGAAAGAGTGCCTTGAGCGCGGCGTGTTTGCCATGATCAACGAATGTTCACTGGCTCTCTTGGAAGATCATGTCGTGGCCTCGGCAAACGAAGTGGATCTTGCGATGATCATGGGAACTGGCTTTCCACCTTTTCGCGGCGGGCTTTTGAAATACGCCGATTCCATCGGAAGTTTATACGTTGTCGATCAGCTCGAGATCTATGCATCCAAAGGAGCTGCGCGCTTGAAACCAAGTTCGCCGCTGCGACAGATGGCTAAGACCGAGCGGAAGTTTTACTCTTAAGCGAGCTCAAAATATATCTTAAAAAATTAGGCGCCTGCTTGTGAAGGCGCTTTTCCAGCTTCGGTCATTTTCGGTTCATCATCTTCGTGGATTTGTATCAGCTGCGCCCAGGGGCGAAAGCGATCGGACGAACTCAACAAGACTTGCATCACTGCAAGCAATGGAACACTGAGAAACATTCCGGCAAATCCCCAAAGTCTTTCGCCTGCAAAAAATGCCACGTAGGTCACCAAAAAGTTGAGATTGAGATGCTTGCCTAAAAGTTTTGGTGCTAAAAAATGATCTTGGATGCTTGAGACGGCCCAGACCAAAACAAACATAATCACAATTGATTGCGCCGAGTGACCTTCAGCAGCAGCCAGAGCTAGGGGAGGAGCGATGCCAAAAAGAAATCCGATCACTGGAATCAAAGTGGACAGGCCCAAAAACAAGGCGGCAGTCAAAGAGTATTGCAAACCAAAGCTGCGTAAAATAACAAAATCGACGGCGGTGACAATTAAAATAACGATCAATCGTGCGACCAAAAACTTTTCAAGAATTTCGAAAGAGGAATCAATCAATCTCACTTTGTCGGGCGAGTTGTAATGATTGAAGATGCGCTCAAACGAAGCGCGGATGTGATTTCTTGAGCCTAACATGACGATTGCAAAAAACAGCATCAAACTAAATTCAGTGCCGAGAGAAAAAGCGGCCATCAGAGCTTCCATCACATAGTGGATTCCCTCCGAAGCACGACCGCTCAAAGTTTCCAAAGGGGATTCAATGCCAAACTGCCCGAGCAGATTTTGAATCCAGGGTATGGCAAAAAACGAGTGAACTTGCTTCAGAGCCGAAGCCTGAATTTGCGGCCAATCTGTTGACATTGCATGAATCTCTGACACCACAGTGGCTGTTGTCAGAAGCAAAGGCAGAATCAAAATCAAAGTTGCCAGAGTGAGGCAAAGCCACTCGGGCACTTTGTATTTTTTTAAAAATCGAATCATCGGCATCAGTAACAGAGCAAATAAGATTGCACCAAACAACATCACTAAGAAGCGTTTGGCTTCCATCGCTCCCCACAAGCTGACGGTGAGAGCAGCGGTCATGATCAAAGTTTTCCAAATCCAATGCTGATCTGTTTTGCCAACAGTGATCATGGGGTCTCCTTTAGCGGCCGGCGCAAACAGTCTGATTGTATTCAGTGATTAGCGCCTGCACACCGAAGTTGAAATTTGCTTGAGCCTCAGCGGTGCGTTGATTGTAGCGAGAACTGTTCGCTTGAGTGTCGCTCGAGTACTGATCAGAAATTTGTTTGATTTCAAGATTGTGCCGAGTTGCCGCAGCTTCCAGCAGCTCTCTCCAGCCGTTATTCAAATTGGCCTGAATGTCTTTTGCTTCCTGATTGTAGCGGGCGTTGGAAGAAAACATGTTGCTGTCATGCCGAGCCAGCGCATCCGCATTCGACTGGCTGTATTCTAGATGAGCCGCCGAGTAAGCTTGCTCAAGTTGAACATTTAAAATTGCCAATCCAGAATCGTAATCAGCCTTTGCCGCTTCGACGGATTTAGTTGGTACGCAAACTTGGCTAGCAACAGCCGGTGACTGAATGGCAAACGAGGCAACAGTCGCAAATGCAATCAGTAAAACTTTTTTCAGTGCTTGATTCATTGTTTTTCTCCTGTGTGACATGTCCTCGTTTTTTCGAGTGACAAGGTGTTAGTTTCTGCTGAAAAAGAGATTGGTTCAAAATTCAAATTCTTGTCAAGCAATCGAGATTTAACTCGCTGTTCATGCTGACAAATGCAGCGCCATCACTTGAAAATAAAATCTTGTTTTTTAAGTTTGAGTCGTTTTGACAAGCTCGACGACACTTGCATAGATTTCAGGACAATAGGCAAATTCGGGAAGAGCAAGCGGCAAATCCATCCACATTGCTCCTTTGTGGTAAGTTGCATCCACAATTTTTCCAACTGGCCTCCAAGGCTCTCGCAGGTCGACTCGGTAAAAATAAGTTTCGCATAAAAATTGTGATCCATTCCAGGAATGTTCATAAGTTTTGATAACTTCAGTCTCAAGCCGGGCTGTGACCAAGTATCCTGTTTCTTCCCATGTCTCACGCTCTGCGCAGGCCCAAGGCTTTTCCTCAACTTCAATTTTGCCACCAGGCAAGAACCAATAAGTTTGCCCCGAGGCCGGATCGATAGCCTCAAACAGCAAAATTTGATCATTGTGCAGGCAAATCGCCGATGCACGGATTCTCTTTTCCATCGTTGATAACTACGGAAGACGGGAATTTTCGTCAATTGCCATTGACCTCCTCATGCCGCGCCTGTAGTGTCAGCCCAATTCTTGTCGCGGGGTGGAGCAGTCTGGTAGCTCGTCGGGCTCATAACCCGAAGGTCGTAGGTTCAAATCCTGCCCCCGCAACCATTT
>JAYUCD010000224.1:0-3938 GCA_043740515.1 Bdellovibrio sp.
TCTTCAAGCGCACTCGGATCGGCGGATTGATCAGCTGAGTATTTGTTGGCACATCGGCTTGAGCCGCCTTGAAGGCGAAAACCGCGATGAAGAAAGCCAAAGCAAGAGGCACCGCTACATCCTTGTTGCGGATTTTCAAAGTTCGTCATGAACTTGGTTTCAAATCCTGACTTTAAATTACTCGAAATGGTAGGGCCTGACAGCAAAGCTTGAAGGAATCTCAGGCGTTACTGGACCTTGGTCTTCGAATTTTTTCAGAGAATCGAAACTAGATCAGGCCGAGAGATTTCATGACTTTTTGCAGTTCAGACCAGGCTTCTCTTTTGAGTGCTGGCTTCAGCAAAAGTTGCTGTGGACTGTGCGTGAGAAATTTGAATCCCAAATCAGCTGGGATTTGATCAAAGAGGTTTTGCGAAAAGCAAACCACTCGCTGGGCCGTGAGGCTTCGCACTTGAATTTTGGACGGACTGACTTGATTGGCAAAAAGAATTTCAACGTTTTGATTGGAAACTTTCATCGCCTCGCGCATTTTCTCAAAAAGCTCGCGCGCATCCGAAGACCAAGGGCGCTCATCGAGAAACAGAATCGCCAAGGGCTCAGCATCTGTTTGCAGTGAACTTGGAGTGTCCGAAAGAGCTGAGGGCCAGAGAAGACTTTTTAAGCCCAAGGTTTTTTCAAGATAGGTTAAATAGGCAGCGTTCATTTGTTTGCAAGCTAATCTGGTCTGGGCTTGAGGTCCAGAAAAGTCCGAATTGACTCAAGCTGACACAGGACTTTCCGACAAGTCTGTATGACAAATTCAATGGAAATATTTCGTTTTCAAATTCTCCCTCAGCAAGAGATCGAACGTCGTGAGGCGCTTAAAGCTCGAGAGAACAATTGTCCCCACTGTGACCAAATTCTTGAATTTCAAGTCGAAGTCGACGTGGAATCTCAAGTTTTAAGCGAGCTCTGTCACTGCTTGAATTGCACCCTGCAAATACGAAGTGGTTTGTTTTCACTTCAGTGATCCGGTGACCTTCGAATCTAAACTTCAATCTCGCCTGTTTTCTCTTCTTCTTCCTCATTGAGCTGCAACAGAATTCTCTCGGCCAAGACTCGATTGAATCCAGGCAGCTTGGCAATATCTTCAACCTCTGCAATTTTGATCGACTGAACATCAGAAAAAACTCGGAGCAATTCTTTTTTTCGTTTTTCGCCCAGCCCCACCACAAAATCCAATTCCGATTCCAAGCTTGTCGCTTCACGCAGTTTTCGATGGTAAGTGATGGCAAATCGGTGCGCCTCATCGCGAATCCCAACCAATATATGATGAGCTTCCGAATTGTTTTTGAAGACCACCGGATTTTGCCGACCAGGAATATAAAATCTTTCTTCGGTGCTTAGCACTTCTGAGTCTGAAAATTCGCCTTGCACTCGAGCCTTGGCTAAACCCACAACTGGAATCTCTGATCGACCGATCTCCTGCAAAATTTTACAGGCGGCGCTCAGCTGACCTTTTCCTCCGTCGACCACAATCAACTGTGGATCTTCATATTCTGTGTGCTGAAATCGTCTCGACAGAACTTCTTTCATCGAAGCAAAGTCATTGGCTCCTTCGACGGTTTTGATTTTGTAGCGGCGGTAGTTTTCTTTGCTTGGCACACCCTCTTCGAACACGACTTGGCTCGCCACTGATTCGGCGCCTTGAAAATTCGAAATGTCGTAGCATTCGATTCGCTGAGGAATCTGGGGCAATCCCAAGCGATCTTTGATTTCAAGCAAACCCTGAATTTTCACTTCGGATTTAGTGACGTACTTGTCAAAATGAGCTTTGGCATTTTGATTGGCCATCTCGATCAGAGCATGCGCCTTTTCACCGGTTGCAAAACGAACGGCGACCTCAGCCCCAGATCTTTCTTTCAAAACGGCTTCCATCAATTTGAGCATATCGCTGCCGACATCCACCGATAGGAGAATTTCTTCGGGGATGATATTGTCTTCGTAATACTGGTTCAGAAATGAGATCAGCCACTCGCGTGGATCTTCCAGGGGGTCTTGTGGATCCAGCATGGGAAAATAATGCGCCCGAGTACCAAGGACTCTTCCACTTCGTACGTGCACGGTTTCAATCAAGCAACCTCGCTCATCCCCGAAAAATCCGACCGCATCCAAATCTTTTTCGCTGGCCGCATTGATCACCGATTGCTTTTCTAAAATGGATTTCACGGCTGAGACCGAATCTCGCAATCTGGCCGCAACTTCAAATTTTTCTTCGACAGAAGCTTGCTTCATTCGCTCGGTTAACTGCTTTACTACTTTCCGATCCTGCCCGCGCAAAAAGTTTTTGGCTCCGTCCATCTCGGCTCTGTATTCTTCTTGAGAAATAAAATTCACACAGGGAGCTGTGCACCTGCCAATTTGATAGGTCATGCATGGACGCTTGCGGGATTTGAAAATAGCATCCGTGCAATCTCGAATTTTAAAAGTTCGGTTGAGAAATCGAATGGTCCCGTGCACGGCAAGACCCTTCGTATACGGACCGAAATAAAGGGAGCCATCTCGCTTCACTTTTCTTGCCAGGTACAATCTCGGAAAATCGTCTTTCCAAGAAAGTTTGATATAAGGATAGGCCTTGTCATCTTTTAGACGAATATTGTATTTTGGCCGATGTTTTTTGATCAGAGAAGCTTCAAGCAAGAAAGCTTCCACTTCGGTCTTGGTCAGAATGTATTCGACTTCGATGATATTTTTAACCAGCAGTCTCGTTTTTGGCGAGTGGTCCTTGCTATCAAGAAAATAACTGCGCACCCGACTGCGCAGACTTTTGGCTTTTCCGACATAGATAATTTTTTCGCCCAAGCCCTTCATCAAATAGACGCCAGGTTGAGTTGGAAACTCTTTCACCTTTTCCTTGAGGGCGTCTTTGAGGTTTTCTTTCAATGAATCTGATCGCTCTTGCGACATTCTTGTTTACTCATTTCGGCTGATCGATTGCTTTGACTTGGCCGTCAGTGACCTTGTCCGAATCTTTTTCCACAGATCCTGAGCGAATGTTGAGCTCCAGAATCTGCATGCGTTTCACATCATCTCTGATTTTGGCGGCCTCTTCAAAATCCAAATTGTCCGCCGCCTTTTTCATTTTCTTACGTAAAACTTCAATTTCTTTGATCAGCGCATCGGGCCGATCAGCAAATTTCTCAAAAAGATTGAAAACCTTTTTCGGCTCCTGACCCAACTGCATCGCTGGATTGCCATCAAAAATATCTCCCAGGCCTTCACGAATCCTTTTCTGAATCGAGGTCGGCGTGATTTGATTTTCCACATTGTAAGTATTCTGAATCGTTCGCCGACGATCCGTCTCATCGAGGGCTCGCTTCATCGAATCGGTAATGATGTCGCCGTAGAGAATCACTCGCCCATTGATATTTCGTGCAGCTCGGCCAATCGTCTGAATCAAAGATCTCTCGGAGCGCAGAAATCCTTCTTTGTCGGCGTCAGTGATCGCAACCAGCGAAACTTCCGGAATATCTAAGCCCTCTCGCAGCAAGTTGATACCGATCAATACGTCGAACACACCAAGTCTGAGATCGCGTAAAATTTCCATGCGCTCAATGGTCTTGATTTCACTATGCAGGTATTTGACTTTCACTCCGAGAGATTCATAGTACTCGGCCAAATCTTCTGCACTTCGCTTGGTCAGCGTGGTGATGAGCACCCGCTCTTTTTTCTTTACACGGTCGCGGATTTCTTTCAGCAAATCATCGATCTGATGTTTCACTGGTCGCACCTCAACCACTGGATCAATCAGGAAGGTGGGTCGAATGATCTGCTCGACAATCATGCCGCCACTTTTCTGCAACTCATAAGCGCCTGGAGTCGCCGACACGTAGATGACTTTGTCCATGAAGGCTTCGAACTCTTGAAAGTTTAAGGGCCGATTGTCCAGGGCAGACGGC
>JAYUCD010000225.1:0-4393 GCA_043740515.1 Bdellovibrio sp.
CTGCCGTCAAATAGCGCGTGACATTGTTCGCTTCGAGAAAGCCGTTGATGAAGAGCTGCCCGTGCAGGTAAATCATCAGCAGGAACCAGGGCAGGCCGACGGCGAGGCACAGCGCGAAGCCAGCCCAAAGCGCCGGGGACAAAAGCCGCTTTGCCTGCCGGGTCAGCAGCAGATAAGCAATGGCCTGAACGCCAATGAGAACGAGTGCGACCGGGCCTTTGGCGAGCATACCGAGGCCGGTCATCAGCCCAGCCAGCGCCATCCAGTGCTTCCGAGACAGGACAGTTCGAGAGAACTTTGCTGGTGGCCGACGAGGGAAGTTTTGTGAATTATCTCGAAGGCTGTACGGCCCCTCAGCGAGACGAAAATCAATTGCATGCTGCAGTTGTCGAGCTGGTAGCCTTACAAGGCGCCGAAATTAAATACTCGACCGTACAAAACTGGTACACCGGTGACAAAGAAGGTCGTGGTGGCATTTACAATTTCGTCACCAAACGTGGCAAATGTGTTGGCGCTCGATCAAAGATTTCCTGGACTCAAGTGGAAAGTGGTTCGGCCATCACTTGGAAATATCCATCGGTTATTTTACAGGGTGATTACTCGGAAGGCGCATTCTATTCGGTTGCTTTGACTCATGATTATATGCAAGCCGACACCGGCAGCAAAATGATTCACATTGGAAAAAACACGAAGAGCACAATTATTTCTAAGGGAATATCAACTGGGCATTCCAGCAATGCTTATCGAGGTTTAGTCAAGATCATGCCTTCAGCAGAGAACGCTCGAAATTATTCCCAGTGCGACTCGATGCTGGTCGGTGAAAAGTGCAGTGCTCATACCTATCCCTACATCGAAGTGAAAAACAAGACGGCAACTTTGGAGCATGAAGCATCGACTTCAAGAATCAGCGAAGAACAAATTTTTTATTTGCAATCTCGAGGCTTGAATATGGAAGCTGCGATTTCCATGCTGGTGAACGGTTTCTGCAAAGAGGTTTTCAAGGAGCTGCCTCTCGAATTCTCCGTAGAAGCTGTGAAATTGATTGAAATGAAACTCGAAAATAGTGTCGGTTAGTAAAAGTGTGGGCGAAAAAGGTGTGGGCTAAAAATGTTAGAAATTAAAAATTTACACGCAAGCATCAACGAAAAAGAAGTCTTGAGAGGGATCAATCTCTCAGTCAAAGCGGGCGAAGTGCATGCCATCATGGGACCCAATGGTTCGGGCAAAAGCACCTTGTCGAAAATTTTGGCGGGTCATCCAGCTTATGAAGTCACCGGCGGCGAAGTCACCTATGAGGTGAATTTTCAGCCGAAGAACCTTTTCGATTTTGCAGCAGATGAAAGAGCCAAAGAGGGAATTTTTCTAGCTATGCAATATCCGGTTGAAGTTCCCGGAGTGTCCAATTTCAACTTTTTGCAGACCGCCTTCAATTCGATTCTTAAATATCAGGGCTCCGAGGAGCTTTCGGAAAATGAGTTTAAAACTTTTGTCTCAGCCAAAATGAAACTTGTGCAGATGAATGAAAGTTTTCTCGAGCGACCCGTGAATGTTGGCTTCTCCGGCGGAGAGAAAAAGCGCAATGAGATTTTGCAAATGGCCGTCTTGTCGCCTCGATTGGCCTTGTTAGATGAAACCGACTCGGGGCTAGATATTGATGCGCTTCGAATTGTTGCTGAAGGCGTAAACAAGTTGCGCAGCAAGCACAACGCAATCGTTTTGATCACGCATTATCAAAGACTTTTGAATTATATCAAACCGGATTTTGTGCATGTGCTTGCTAATGGAAAAATTGTAGAAACTGGCGACGCCAGTCTTGCTTTGAAGTTGGAAAAGCAAGGTTATGATTGGTTGATGTGATGAGCTTATCGAATGTTTTTGAAAAAATAAATCAAAGTCAAAAAAGCGGGGCCAACCTCCGACAGCAAAACTTTGATTTTTTCAAAAGCCAGGGACTTCCAACAAAATCGAATGAGGCCTGGCATTACACAAGCCTCAAGCATCTGACCGACTCGGATCTGGAACCTGAGCAAGAAAATTTACTATCTGAAAAAGATCTCCGCCAGCGCCTTTCAAATGAACTGAACTCAGATTTTTTCAATTTGGTTTTTGTGAATGGGATATTTCGCAAAGAATTTTCGGACATAAAATCTCTAGCGCCACTAAAATTATCTTTTTCTGAAGATTATCCAGCAACAGCAACTGGTCAGGCAATCGAGGCAGCAAAAAAATCCGCTGGCAAAATCCAAGCTGATTCAGTCGAGGCGCTCAGGTCGGCTTTCACAAACGAGACTCTTATCATCGAAGTGCCAACGGATACATCTTTGGCCAAGCCACTGCACTTGATTCATTTTTCAAGCACTGAAAAATCTGTGTATTCAAAAATTCTACTTCATCTTCAGTCAGGCTCAAAGCTTTCATTTATCGAAAGTTTTATAGGAGACGACAAGAAATATTTAACCAATGCGAGCTGCGAATTCCTGATTGAAGACTCAGCCAATCTCGAGTTCGCTCGTGTTCAATCCGAATCTTTGACAGCGACTCACTTGGGCTGCTCTCGATTCTTTTTGAAAAAGAATTCGTCCCTCGAAACGCTCTCATATGCCGCCGGTGGGATTCTCAGTCGGCACGATCTGGAAATCTATTGCTTAGGCGAGCAAGCTTCAGCCAAGGTAAATGGACTGACGCTCAGCTCTGGCACTCAACATTTTGACAATCACACCTTGATTGATCATGTGGTTGGCGCTTGCAACACAACTCAGCTCTACAAATCCATTTTGGATGGGCAATCCCGTGCGGTTTTCAACGGCCGAGTTCATATCCGAGCGGGCGCCCAGAAGGCCTCTAGTGAGCAGCTCAATAACAATTTGCTACTCAGCTCAAAAGCAGAAGCCGATTCGAAACCAGAGTTAGGAATCTATGCCGACGATGTGAAGGCAACCCACGGGAGCACCGTTGGGCAGTTGGACGCGGAGGAGATTTTTTATTTTCTCAGTCGGGCCATTCCTCGAGCAAAAGCGATTGAGATGCTCAGTCTCGGTTTCGTCAAAGAAATCATCGATCGAGTCTCTCACCCTCTCATCCAGAGTTGGCTGCAAGATCGATTGCTCCAGGCCTACCAAAAAATGAAGGTGAAATCATGAGCCTCATTGAATCAAATAAGATTCGAGCTGATTTCCCGGCGTTGACTCAAAAAGTTCGCGGTAAGCCTTTGATTTACTTGGATAGCGCGGCTTCGGCTCTGAAACCTTGGCCGGTGATCGAAAGAATCTCGCATTTTTATACCTACGAAACTTCGAATGTGCATCGAGGCGCGCATTTTTTGGCTGATCGAGCGACCCAGGCTTTTGAAGCTTCGAGAGAGAACGTGCGACAGTTTCTCAATGCCGAATCGATTGAGGAAATTATTTTTACCTCCGGGACAACGGCTTCACTCAATTTGGTGGCCCACAGTTGGGGATCGGCGAATTTGAAAAAAGGAGATCAGGTTTTGATCTCTGAGATGGAACATCACGCCAACATCGTTCCCTGGCAGATGGTTTGTGAGCAGACTGGCGCTGAAATCACAGTTGTGCCCATCGATGATGTTGGAGATCTGAATTTTTCAGAGTTCGAAAAAAAATTGAACTCCAAAGTCAAAATGGTTTCGCTCACTCAATGCTCGAACACGCTTGGCAGTTTCGTGAACGTGAAGCGAGCAGCCGAGCTGGCTCACAAAGCAGGATCTTTGATTTCGGTTGATGGAGCGCAAGTGGTTTCCAATCGGCCGGTGGATGTGCAAGATTTGAATGCAGATTTTTACTCGTTCTCTGGTCACAAACTTTTTGGCCCTTACGGTGTCGGCGTGTTGTACGGAAAAAAGAATTTGTTGACGGCAATGCCACCCTATCAAGGCGGCGGAAGCATGATTTCTCAAGTCAGCTTCGAGAAGTCGACTTACAATGAGTTGCCTTACAAGTTTGAAGCGGGAACTCCGAATATCGAAGGAGTGATCGCGCTTGGTTCGGCGATCGATTATGTGCAAAAAATTGGCTTTGAAAAAATTCAAGCGATCGAAAACGAGTTGCTCCAGTACGCGACTTCAGAACTGCAAAAGATTTCAGGGCTTAGAATCATTGGCCAGTCGAAAGACAAGGCACCTATTCTTTCTTTTTCGATTGAGGGAGTTCATCATTCGGACCTTGCGCAGATTTTGGATCAAGAGGGGATTGCAGTTCGCGCTGGCCACCACTGCACCATGCCTCTCTTGAAGCGATTCAACACCACAGGAACCATTCGAGCTTCCTTCTCGATTTTCAATAACAAAGCGGATGTGGATGCCTTGGTCAAAGCTGTGATCAAGGCCAAGGAGATGCTCACATGTCTCGTACTCAAGGGCGCGCGACGTACACCATGC
>JAYUCD010000226.1:0-2556 GCA_043740515.1 Bdellovibrio sp.
ACTAACTATGCGGATTTACTTGTTATTTGGAGCATAAAAAATGCTTATGGAGTAAGCATTTCAAAGAACAGAAATTCCTGGACACTGCGGTTAATTAGCGGCAGTGACTCTATTTCTTCCGGACTGTTTTGATTTGTAAAGGGCCATATCAGCACGTTTGAAAAAATTGTTCCAGTCTGTTTCGTTTGCCAGACGAGAAGCAACTCCGACTGAAATCGTGATCGGCATTTTTTTATTTTCGAACACAAAGGCACTGGACTCGACTGTGGTGCGAATCCGCTCGGCCACTTCCAGAGCTGTTTTCATCGGTGAGCCTAAAAGAATAATCACAAATTCTTCGCCGCCGTAACGTGCGAAATAGTCATTCGATCGAACCATCTTGGTGCCGATAATTTCTGACATCGATTTCAAAACATAATCACCGGCCGCATGGCCAAAGCCGTCGTTCACTTTTTTAAAAAAGTCGATGTCGAACACCAAGACGCTGAGATCTTCATTTAGAAATTCAGAGCGCTTCATCGCCTCGGGACCTTTTTCCAATAAGGCACCCTTCGAGTAAGCTCCTGTCAGCGCATCTTTCTCGGCTTTCTCATTCAACTCTTTATTAGCGATCGCCTCAATATTTCCACGCTCAAGAAATTTGAAGATCACATTTCCAGTTTTGACTTGATCGTTGTTGCGAAGTTTTTGCGGTGTCATCGGATGCAATAAAGTTCCGTTGATCAAGGTCTTATTCGAAGATCCCATATCGATGATAACCACTTCGCTGCCAGAGACTCGAATTTGAGCGTGGGAACGGCTGACACTTTTGTCATCGATGAAAACATGTGACTCGACAGAGCGACCGATCACCATTTCGGCGACCGTCAGCGGAAACTGCCTGCCGACATAGCCATTCGGTCCCATCAGCACAACCAAAGCTGGTGGCTCTTCATCTGCTGCTTTCAGACGACCTTTAAAAGTGTCGGAAGCCACGATGCTTGTTTTTTCGAACTCATCACCTGCTGGAACCATAGATTATCAGTATAAGTTGAATTGAACTTGAAACAAGTTCAGGATTGTAAAATTTCGATTGCGAGTCTTTTGCCCAGCTCCACTCCTGGCTGATCAAAAGCGTTGATTTGCAAAAGTTCGCCAAGACCAGCCACGACCAATTGCCAGCACATCATCTGAAATCCCAGACTTTGTGGTGACCGATCCTTCACCATCAAATTGAGAGTTGATATCTTTTGCTGAGTCAAAGCTCGACTGGTGCCTTGAGCTTGAGCTGCAATTAAATCTCCCATGGATCGACCATCAAAAAATGACTGTCCTCCGTAGACAGATCTTCTCACCTTATCGCCGGCGGCCTCGACATCTTCAAATCGAAAAATGGAAATAAATTTATCTTTAGGCCCTTCCATCAATTGCTGAAAAACCGAGTGCTGATCACTGGACCCAATTGCTGTCATGGGAGTGCTCGCTCGACTGGCTGTCCTTCCGAGGCGATTGGTGGATTTCCCCAAGGACTCGGCCCAGAGCTGCTGCAGCCAACGGCCAAAATTCTCATACTGCGAACAATAAAACCAAAAAAAGCTGATCCATTCTTGGCGCTCGAAACTTTGATGATAATGAGAAATAAGTTGAGTAACTAAATCCTTATTTTCAAGAGCAGCTCGGGCTCCAGCACGAAAATCAGCAGTATCAATGCCGAGAAAAGCCATCGGAAGCATTCCCACTGCCGTCAGAACCGAAAATCGCCCTCCAACATCCAGTGGAATTTCCAAACACGGAATTTTAATATTTTTTGCCCACTCGGTTAGTGGGCTTTTCTTATTTTCTGAAATCACCATGGAATGAAAGCTATCTGAACTGCCTGAGTAATGTTGCAAAATCAAATCCGCAGCAACCAAGGTCTCAATGGTCGATCCACTTTTAGAAACAAAGAGCCAAACCGTTCTCGATTTATTTTTGATCTGCTTGAAAAGTTTTTCAAAAACCAAAGCATCAACGTTGTCACAAAAATAAATTTTGTAATTTGACTCCGGCTGCATCAGCAGATCAGCAAGAGCTTTTGGGCCTAAAGAACTTCCTCCAACGCCAACAACGACCATTTCGTCAGCCACCGAGCGAATCTTTTTCGCTTCTTCTTTGACTTGCTTCCACAGGTGATCGCGCTCGGGAACTTGGAAAAAACCCAAGTCTTTGCGATTGAAGACCTGCTCCAAAGCAGCTCGAGATTTTTTTATTTCATCACTGGTAATTTTTTGGTAAGAATCAAGAATTTGTATCACGCAAGAAGCATCGCTGAGAGATTAGGAAACGGCAACATCTTCCTCGATGCGGTGATAACCTTTCCATTCCTTCAATCGACCACGCGGCCGTGCGCCATCTTCTGGATACTCTAATAAAACATAGGTGAGCTTGGTGATTTTTCCGAGCGACACAATATCTAGTGAGGTTAGCTCAGTCCAGGTTCTCTATCCATTTGGATTGTTTCCATTTTCGACGTCCACCAGAATATCTTAACGTTATTGGCGTGTTTGCGGATAGTGTTATGTGCGAATATTTATGACC
>JAYUCD010000227.1:0-6640 GCA_043740515.1 Bdellovibrio sp.
CCGCAAGTGCTCCAGCCATTAGATCTGTCGCGCAATCGCCGACAAGTTTGCAATTTTTGAGATTCAATCTGTGTTCGGAAACTAACTTGTGAATCATTCCTGGTCTGGGCTTTCTGAGAGATTTTCGGATGAGACCCGTCGCCAGCTCACTTTGCTCAAAGTAAGCTGCTTTAAGAATGCGATCCAGAAAGACGCCTTGCTTGGCGAGCAGATCTTGCAAATGAGTCGTCACAGTTTCGTAATCCTCCCACTTAATCTTTCCGCGACCCATTCCTGACTGGTTGGTAAAAACCAGAAGCTGCATCTTTTCTCCCCGAGCTTTTTTCAAAGTTGCAACTACATCAGCCCGCAGCTTCACCTGATCTGGACGAGAAACGTAATCGAGGTCTTCAATCAAGATGCCGTCGCGGTCGAGGATCAGAGCCGAGTTCTCTCTCGGTCCCTCCGCCTGAAATGTCGAATGCAGTTCTTCAACCTTTGCCATCCAAGATTTCAATCCCAGCAGGGCTGAACGCAAATCTTTTTCCTGGACTTGATAATCAGCAAGGCCGGCATCGAGAGCCGTCTCTGAGACAAGTGCGATCTGAGCTCCTGTGTGATGACTGATTTTCCAGAGATGATCGACGCTCAATTTTTCAACGAAGATCAAATCTCGTTCGGTGTACTTTGCAAGCTCATCCATCGAATCAGCCGAGCGCTTCTCGAAAAACAGGACTTCGGGAATCATATTGAGAAGGTCTTCGGCAAAAGGACCCGTGCAAACAACGCGGCCACCATCGATTAGCACTCCGATCAGGGCAGCAAGAATTGGATTTTGCTGCCTCGCCTCAGTAATCAGTTCATCGAGATTTTTGGCTTTGTCAGACACCTTGTACCTCTTCATCTCTAAATTTTTTGCTAAATTTCACTGTGCGAAACCAAAAAGCCAGAGCCCACACTAGCATCAGTGCATAGCGGACTTTGGAATGTTCAAAATTGGATTCCGTCACCCCACCAACTGCAAAGCTAATCTGTGCGCCCAGAGAACCGAGAAGCAAGCCTTGGATCCACAAGGGCGCTTTGTCTCTCTGTTCTAAATATGTTTTCCAAGTTTGGCTGAACATCGAAAACACGAGCCAGAGGTATGCAGCAAGTCCGAAGAGGCCCGTGCCTGACAAAAAATTCAAATATTGATTGTGCGAGTGACTGACAAGAAGCCCAGCTGGAGCTCCCATTTTGTCATAATAACTTTGCAGAACCAAAGCGTTCTCGCCGTAGCCGATGCCAAAGATGGGATGATCCAGAAAGATTTGCCAGTTGGCTTTCCAGATCCACCATCGCTCGCCGTCGTAGCTTGCGGCTGATTGAAATTGCAGCACTCTTTCGTGGATAGAAGGGATCAGAAAGAAAGCTGCCAACGCCAGGCCGACAGAAGAAATGAGAATCCAAAATCCGCGACGCTTGTTGAAGATAAAGCCGGTGAGCACCAAACCAACAAACATGCCAGCCCAGACGCCTCGGGTGAAGCTGAGGAGGAGAGAGGCGCCAACCAGGCCTGTGAGAGCTAAAGTCGCAAATCGCGATCGATTTTTTGCTTCAAAAAATTTCAAACACATGCCCAGCAAAAGGAAAAAGTAAAGTGCATGCAGATGCGCAAAGGTCATGGGATCACTGAAAAAGCCGCCCACTCGAGCCACTCCGGAGGGAGTGCGGTCAATGATTGCGCTCATTCCCCGAAGCAGATCGTATCCCAAAATAGGCGACAGCAGCGCAAAAGCACAAGTGAAGGCAATCACACATTGCAATCGTGAGAAAGTTTTCCAGTCTGGCTGAAACAGCCTCATGGCGGCGATTAGAAAATAAAAATTCAAAATCCATTTCAATTCGACGATGCGAAAAACGGCCAGACTTTCCGTATTCCAGTTTACTGCAAAGCTGAAGATTACAGCGACTGCAAAAAACAGAAATTGTTTTTCAATTCCAAGTTTAGGTAAAATCGGAAAGCTTTTCCTTTGTTGAAACCAATATCCAGTCACAAAAAGAATGGAAAAGATGGCAAAACCATCCATTGCCGATTGCGAAATCAAGGTTGCACACACAAAGAGAAAAAGCGAAACCGCGAGGAAACTCTTCCAGTTCATTGGCTTTCTCACCGACCCTGCCCGAGCACAACAACTCGAATGGTTTTCAAAATGATTTGCAGATCGAGGAGCAGCGAAAAATTTTTCACATAGTAAAGATCGTATTGTAATTTTTGATACGAATCTTCCATGGATGCGCCGTAGGGATAATTCACTTGAGCCCAGCCGGTCAGTCCAGGTCGCACCAAATGTCGCAACTGATAAAAAGGAATGTTTTTTTCCAGTTCTGCATTGAATTCGGGTCGCTCGGGCCGCGGACCGACGAAACTCATTTCGCCTTTTAAAATATTCCAAAGCTGCGGAAGCTCATCGAGCCGAGTTTTGCGGAGAATTTTTCCTAAGTTTGTGATGCGCACATCATTGGTCTGAGCCCATTGCGCTCCATGCTTTTCCGCATCGGTTCGCATCGAGCGAAATTTGATCAAGGTGAAAACTCGGCCGTCTTTGCCGCTTCGAGATTGGCGGTACAACGCACTTCCAGAGCTTTCCAGTCTGACCAACAAGGCAACAACTGCCATGATCGGCAAACTGAGAAGCAACATCGGAATTGCGATCGCAAGGTCCGACAGACGCTTGAGCCTCTGCAAAAATGAATTTCCTAAAAGCGAAAACCCTTTGGAGAAAGAAAAAAATTCTGCCGAAAGATAAAAAATCGGAACTTTTTTAAAATGATTTTCGTAAAACTCAATCAGGTCAAAAACTGGAAGCCCCTGTAAGCGAACCTTCATCAAGGTGTCGATCAAATGAGGGTCCCTATCTTTGACCGAGAAAACGACGCCAAAGAAATGAGCCGCGTTTTTCAAAAGCTGCTCTTCGGAAATTTGAGAGACCCAATCAATCGATACCGGCGACTTGCTCGCGGCAAGGTCCTTCATCACCTCAAATTTTGTTTTCGTATCGGACACAAACATCCAGCGAAAACTTTCGTGCATCGAGCGCCAAAGCCAAGCTAGAATCCAACGTGAAATGTGAAGATAAAGCCAAAAACCGAGCAGTGAGCCGCCTAGCACTCCCCGGCCAAAAATTCCTGATCTTTCTTTCCCGACCAAATAATTTGCCAAAGTGGCCAAAATCAAAGTGCTTATAAAAACGAGAGCGGCTTTTTTAAAAGTTTTTTGGAAATTGGCTTGAATTTCGATTTCATAATTTCCGTAAATGTAGTTCCAAATCAAAAGATTCAACCAGATGAACAGAAAGCCTGGGCTGAGCAAAAGCTTGTTGAAACTTGCGTCGGTCACCAGCCAAAAATACAAAAGGACAGTGATTGCCAGGTAACAGATCGCATCGAGCAGCAACAGCTTGAATTTTTCCGACAGACTCCAACGGAATTTAGATGCAGCCAAATTTATCCTCGAGAGCCGAATGGTTGCGATACTTGATCAATTGAGTCATATCATAAGCCCTTGTCTTGTCAGGTCAAATCACCTTTGACATTTCGCAGAGTGAGTGAAAAAACGATCTTCGAGGAAGATTATGAAACTGATTGTAACTGGAGCCGCCGGATTCATCGGCAGTGCCTTTGTTCGCGAAGCCATTCAACAGGGTCACCAAATTGTGGTCCTCGATATTTTGACCTACGCAGGACATTTGGAAAATCTCGAAGGAGTCCTGCAGCCCGGACTTTGTGATTTCGAAAAAGGTTCAATCACCGACTTGAATTTCGTGAATTCTCTTTTTAAAAAACATCAGCCCGATGCATTTTTAAATTTTGCAGCCGAGAGCCACGTCGACAATTCCATTTCGGGCCCGCAAGCCTTTATTGAAACGAATATTGTGGGAACCTTTACTTGCCTCGAGGCGACTCGCCAGTATTTTTCAAAGTTGTCTGCTGATAAAAAAGCGGCCTTTCGCTATTTGCAGGTCTCCACCGACGAGGTCTACGGATCCTTGGGAGAAACTGGAAAGTTTCACGAGAGACTTCCTTACCAACCGAATTCACCTTACTCGGCTTCAAAGGCTGCCAGCGATCATATGACTCGGGCTTGGCATCACACTTATCAAATTCCGACTTTGGTTACCAATTGCTCGAACAACTATGGACCTCGGCAATTTCCAGAAAAATTGATTCCAGTGATGATTCACAATGCCTTGGCTCAGAGAGCTCTGCCTGTCTACGGAAACGGCGGAAACATTCGGGATTGGATTCACGTCGAGGATCACTCGCGAGGAATCTTGCTCGCTTTGACACGAGGAAAACCCGGAAGCACCTATTGCTTCGGTGGAAATTCAGAGCGCAATAATTTGCAAGTTGTGAAATCCATCTGCGCCCATTTGGATCAGATCAAACCGCGATCGGCCGGAAAAAAATATGGGGAGCTTATCACTTTTGTGCAGGACCGAGCCGGCCACGACTGGCGCTATGCGATCGACGATTCTCTTGCTCAGAGAGAGTTAGGATTTGAGCGCAAGTATTCAAATTTCGAAGAAGGCTTGAAACAAACTGTCGATTGGTATCTGAAGAACCAAAAGTGGGTTGACACTCTTCTCGCAAAAAAGAAATCGTGAGGTCTTGATGAAAGGTATTTTACTGGCGGGCGGCAGTGGCTCTCGCCTCTTTCCGACAACCAAGTCTATTTCAAAACAGCTTTTACCTGTCTATGACAAGCCGACGATTTACTATCCTCTCTCCACTTTGATGCTCGCTGGTTTGCGAGAGATTTTGATCATCTCAACACCGAGAGACGTGCCGATCATTCAAGATCTGCTAGGCGACGGTTCAGATTTGGGAATTAAGCTTTCCTACAAAGTGCAGCCGAAGCCTGAGGGCATTGCTCAAGCCTTTCTTCTCGCCGAAGATTTTCTGGCAGGCTCAGCAGCTTGTTTGATTTTGGGTGATAATATTTTTTACGGTCACGATATTCCAAGGCAGATGGCTGCTGCGGTTGCAAGGCCCAGCGGTGCTACAATTTTTGCCTACCATGTGAACGATCCCGAACGCTACGGAGTGGTTCATTTTGATAACAAAATGAAGGCTCTGTCGATTGAAGAAAAACCAAAGAATGCGACTTCGAATTGGGCTGTGACTGGACTTTATTTTTACGATGGCTCGGTGGTAAAGAAAACCAAGGCGCTGAAGCCTTCGTCACGTGGCGAGCTTGAGATTACGGATTTGAACAAGGCGTATCTTGCAGAGGGATCTTTGTCGGTTGAGATCATGGGCCGCGGTTGCGCATGGTTGGACACAGGAACGCACGAGTCTTTGCTGATTTCATCGCAGTTCGTTCACACAATTGAAGAACGGCAAGGGCTGAAAATTGCTTGCTTGGAAGAAGTTGCTTTGAATCAGGGATTCATCACACGAGCGCAATTGTTGAAATTAGCTGAGAGCTATCCCAAATCAGGTTACGGAAATTATGTAAAACTTCTGGCTGAGGGGGAAATTCCTTAATGCTTGAAATTCAGAAATTTGAAATTGAAGGCCTGCTCCTGCTCACTCCGAAATCTTTTTCTGATGACCGCGGGTTTTTTGTTGAACGTTACAACGAGACACGCTTTCGAGAGGCCGGTCTTCCCACCAAATTTGTGCAGGATAATTTCTCTCGCTCGAAGGCTGGAGTCTTGCGTGGGCTTCATTATCAGCAGGGACCGACTCAGCTAAAACTTGTGACCTGCCTTAGCGGAGAGATTTTGGATGTCGCTGTGGATTTGCGCAAGAGCAGTCCTACTTTTGGTATGCACCAGAGTGTGAAGCTTTCGGGGACAAAGCCTCAGTGGCTGCTCGTGCCGGCGGGGTTTGCGCATGGGTTTTTGGTGACTTCGAAAGATGCGGCGGATGTGATGTATAAGGTGGATAATTACTACAGTCCTGCGGCTGAAGGGGCGATTCTTTGGAATGATCTTGAGTTAGGGATTGATTGGCATTCTGTAAACCCTAATGTCAGCGCCAAAGATCAGCAAGCGCGCAAATGGAATGAGTTCAAAAATTTCAATCCTTTTTAAATGGCTTGGTAAATCGATAGAGATTTTGAAAAATAAAAAATTCTTTCAACAATCCAAGAGTTATTCGATTTAAAAAAGCACCGAGTCCGCGCTTAGCACCGGTATGATCCCAAGCTTCCAGCAATAAGCCTTCTTGAGTGAACATCCTGCGAGCAGTCTTGCCCGTAAAAAACCTAATGTGGGTGGAATCCAGCAGCCCCTCTTGCGTGTATCTCCAGTCTCCTAGAAAAATCAATGGAATGACTACGCTGTAGTGCCTCACATTAGGGATACTCACGACAATGGAACCCCCGGGCTTTAACAAGCGATTCAACTTTTTGAGTGTAGACCACGGATCAACCAAATGTTCCAAAATATCTAAGGTCAAAATCAAATCAAAAGATTCTTCTTCGAAGGGAAAATCAATTTTTTCAATGTCTCCGATCAATAATCTATCAAGGCGTTTTTGAGCCATTTCAGCTGCTTCCGGACTACCTTCGACTCCACAGACCCATTGAATCCGACCTTCTTCTTTCAAATGCCCAGACGTTTCACCTGAACCACAGCCTAAATCCAAAACTTTATCTGATCTCTCTGGAAGC
>JAYUCD010000228.1:0-6994 GCA_043740515.1 Bdellovibrio sp.
TGTCCCTCTTTTCCCTACGCAAGGTCCAGGCCACACAGAAAAGAAAAAACATTCCCAACACATAGATCAAAACACCCGCCGATGTCCCTAAGTTCTCTACTCAGATCAGGGCCTATGTTGGATGCCAAAATTTGTCTCAATTCAACACTTCGTCATTTCAGCTCAAATGGGCTGGGAGGCGCTGTCGGCACGGGACTTGGAACAGAGATCTTATAAGAGGTTGATCGTGAAAAAATATTCGAAGTTCATCATATCCCTGATGTTCGCGCTTTACTGGGTAGGCTGCGCGCCTAAGCATTTCAGTAAAGATGAAGCCGTCAACCGTTGCCAGAATTTTTCCGAGGTTTGTATCAGCTCAAGCGGCAGAGACAGTTTTGATTACTCGGTTCAAGCCAAAGGCGGTTTGGTTGATATTCTCTTAGTGGATGATAATTCGGCCTCGATGTCTTTTGAGCAAACTCATATGGCTGAGCGTTTTAGCAGCTTTTTGAGCCAGCTGGATTCACGCTCGGTTGATTACCGCATCGGGATCACAACCTCTGATATTTCTTCGAACGTGACGGCTTCAACTGTCGATAAATACCCGACGTCCACTCAGTACAATGAACCACGTGCAATCAATAAAAGTGGAGCCCTTCAAGATGGAAATCTGATTTCCTTTCCGGATGGCAGTTCTTTTTTGACTCCTTCAAGTGCTAGTAAAGAAGTTCAGTTTCAGCAAACAGTTCAACGTCCAGAGACCAAACAATGCGAAAATTTTTTGAAACAGTATCCAACATCGCAGCCGCCCGAACTGGGATTGCATACAAACTGTCCGTCTGACGATGAGAGAGCTATTTTCGCGGCCAATCTCACGGTCAGCAAAAATCCTGCGTCTTTTATCCGCCCCAACGCTCATCTTGCCGTAGTGATCTTATCGGATGAAGACTCTCGAAGCGCACTGTATCTGAATCCAGCAGCGACAAATTTTCAATTGGAAGACAACGACCAGCCGAGCACTCTCGTCAATCGAGTGAAGGCCAACTATCCTGGAAAATCAATGAGCGTGCACTCGATCATCGTCCGTCCGGGCGACCAAGCTTGTGTTTATGCTCAGTCGATTCAAATGGGACCAGCATCTTTGAGTCCAACTTACGGTGTGACATTCAATTATATGTTGGGCACTGAAGGAAAGAAATATGCTGAAGCCACTGCATTGACCAATGGGATTCTAGGCGACGTTTGCGCTAACGACTATGGTTCGCAGTTAGCTACGATTGGAGCCAATATTGTCGAGAGAATTTCTGATGTGAGCTTAGCTTGTGCAAGCCCAGCGGATCTGACAGTGACTTTGTCGCCGGCACAAAATCAAATCACATCAACGGTTACTGGAAGAAACTTGCATTTCAGCGAGGCTCTTCCTGCGGGGACACAAGCTCGGTTGAAGTACACATGCCCGACCTTGTAATTTTATTCTATCAGTTTATTTTTAGCCCGTCTTAAGCTCAGAGTGAATCTGCAATTGCAGCATCTGCCAAGACGAGATCGCCGCTCCGATGATTGAAAAGGCGAGACCCTCCAGCAAAATGAGTAGCGTCCATTGCCACGAATTGGATTGAGCCAAGGGAATGAGCCAAGTCGAGCCCAAAGTGGATCTGACAAAGCTGAAGCTGATCCATTGCAAGACGACCGCAAGAAGTGAAGAGCAAGTTCCGACCAGCAATGCCTCATAAAAAATCCATGAGTAAATATAGACTGGCAAATAACCGATCGCCTCAAGGGTTGCCACTGAAACTCGCAAAGTTTGAGAGCGAATCGACATCATGCCAAAAATAGAAAATCCAGCGAGCGCAAAGATCACGATCACAATGATAAAACCTAAATCTTTTGCCGAATCGGTTAAATCGGCCAACTTCTGTTTTTCTGCTTCAACCCAAATTAACTGCGAAACGGTGCGATCATTGATCAATGATTGCAAAGGCACAAAGCCTTTGACTGGCATTTTGAAGAGGACATAGTTGAGAATTTTATTTTTCCACACTGGATGAATGGACTGTGTTTCAAGCAGCCAAGCTTCTGTGTTGTCGTTGCCGACAAAAAGTGCGCCATCCCAGGAATTATTTTTTTTATTTAAAATCTTGGCGACTCGCAAAGTCTTTTGGACTTCTTTTTTTGAGATTGTGCCCTTGATTGACACGGCTAAGCTGTCTCCGACTTTCAGTCCGGTCTGAGCGGCGGCCTGCCATCCGACCCAAATTTCGTCAGGCTTCGGCGGGACTTCGGAAAAAAAACTTTCATCCGTGGCAATCACCGAATGTCCCGCATAACTGCCGATGAAAGTGATCGGAATGACAGCCTGAGTGATATCTTTCGATTGCACAACTGTGCCATCTTCAAAACGAATATCTGCTCCGGCTCGAAGGCTGCGAAATAAATTCTCCGGAACCACTCCATGAAATTTGCTTTCCATATTCAGTGAACCCAATAGAATCTCAATGCCACCGGACTTCGGTCCCAAGATCGCACTCACATCAGAAGGTAAATTTTGATAACGAGTTTGACTGAGAGCATAGACTCGCAAAAGAAGGCCCGAACAGGTCAAGGCCATGGTCAGAGACAAAACAATCAGAAGGGTCTGCAATTTCTGTCGTTTGAAATGAAGCCAAGCCATTTGAAAAGCGGTCATGTGCTCAAGAGATCCTTAAAATGAATGGATTGGTCAAAGAAAGAACGAGCCCGAGCATCATGAGTCACGACCAAGAGGCTTTTTCCTTTGCAGCTTTCTTTCAAAAGTCGGAAAACAATGTCGGCATTTTCATCATCAAGACTTGCTGTTGGCTCGTCGGCAAAAACAATTCCCGGTTTGGCAATCAAGGCCCGAGCCACTGAAGCTCGTTGTGTTTCGCCTAGGGACAGTTCTTTCGGCAAATGATTCAAACGGTTTTGCAATCCTAATTTTTCAAGAATGGCTGGAGCTTCTGCTCTTTGCTCAGAGTCCCTTGCGCCCAGAATGACGTTTTCAAGCAAATTCAAATGTGGTAATAAATGAATTTTCTGAAAAATCATCCCAACATGGAGCCTGCGAAACCGACACAGATCAACAGTCGGCAGCTCAGTTATTTTTTGTTCATTCAGTTGAATACTTCCGCTGGAAGGTCTGAGAAAGCCAGCCAGTAAATGCAAAAAACTCGTTTTTCCACTGCCACTTGAGCCTTCAATCAGAAGATGTGAATTGGCGGGAACAGACCATTGCTTGATGAGGATGGAAAAATCATTCTGTTTCAAAAAAAGTTGGTCAACTTGAATCTTCACTTATCAAAAGCCTATCTGTTGGAACCAAAGTCTGACAAACAAAACTTCTCAATTAGGATTATTTCTCGTTGCCGGCTGTCCTATATTTCCGCATGCAGGCGAAGCGAGGCGAAAGAAACAGGTCTCAGTCCACCGAGGCCATGAAGCTCAGACGCAGCCCGGGCCGAAATGATTTCTGGATTGAAGTAGAACTCGGCACCTTTCCACATTCGCAAACCGAAATAAGCTCATTGGTTTGATGAGAAGAGAAATCAAAGGGAATTTGTGTCAAAAATTACAAAGAATTTCTCGCTGAAGTTCACTCAGCAAGAAAGCTTTTTTGGAAGGGGAGGCCCTTAAAAAAGAGGATTCACCACTGAGGGAATCAAAATAATTACGCCCGAAGGGTCGTCGTCCATTTTAGTCTCTCCTTTGCTGTGGTTGGATTTGCTAAAAATTAAAATAAATAAACGGGTTGATAGGGGTTTACCCTTTTTAATTCAGTTTGCAACAAAAAATCTGGGGGGCTGAAAAAAAATGGAAGGGTCTAAACATAAATCTTTTGATTTCGAAATGAGATTTGCAAAAAATCTTATAAATTTGGTGGAGCTCAATTAGAAATTTTAGTGATGACAGTGACCAGTTCGGCGCCAAAGTGGACCAGTCACTCTCGGCCTCTCAAAATGTTTTCAGCGCCAAGAAATTAAATCATTGCCCTCGATGAGCTTTGAAGCTAATCGGGAAGAACTAAAAAGGAGGAAAGAATGAAAAGCAATCTGACGAGGAAAAAAATCATAAAGACAACGATGATTCTGCTGGTCGCGCCACTTATTTTTATGCTGCCACAAATTTCCCATGCCGATGACGATGCTACTCAGAAAGTCTCTCAAGAGCTTTGTGCGAACGGTGTTGCTGAAGGTGGATACACCTTGTCGATCAAAAATCTGGGTGATTACCATATCAATATCGTTTGCGTGAACGCTTCCTCTTTGGCTCTGAGCCTCCGAGAGCTGGGGCCCCAAGGTGTGATCAACACCACTCTGGCTCAAACGGCAATCGATGATGATATGATGACATTCATGGCATTTCATGCGAGCGGGGACGATGCGAAAACGATGTCCCCTAATAACATTGACGTGCGATTGAAATTGTCTGTGTCAGAATTGAAGCATGGAGTGATGAAGGGGTTTTACAAGACTGGATTGTTCTTAGACTGGTCAGTTGTGTCGGCAAAAAAGGAATCGACCTTTCCTCAGTTGTTGAAGGAAGCAAGTCCTTCTGCAAACTATAAACAGGCATACATTAGCTCTTTCAATGTAAATATACCCACCGGCCCCATGGTTATGACTTTAGATATTGTGGGAGGAATCCAACGAATCAATATGAATTTTCCCGGCGTGATGACGGCAGCGTTGTATAATGGTCTTCGAGCTTCCTCGGCGGGGAATATATTTTATGCGACTGCAGGGGTTGACGATGGAACTTTCGGGAAATCAAATCTCTATCATGTGCGTGGGCGGATCTTGAACGCCAATGAGTTGGAAGTTTATTATTTAGACAGTTTGACCGGAATGTCTGGTCCCTTCAAAGCGGTGCGACGTCGTTAATGATGAATTGGCAGCTGTTCATTTCAATTTACTGTCTCATTTTTATTGCAGAGCTGCCGGATAAAACTGCCTTTGCCACTTTGATTCTAGCAACTCGCAGTCGAGCCCTCGCAGTTTTTTGTGGAGTGGCCCTTGCTTTTCTGATTCAAACAATCGTCGCTGTTCTTTTTGGTCGCCTGATTTCATTGCTGCCGGCTCAATGGGTGCACTGGGGCGCGGGCTTGCTGTTTATTCTTTTTGCTCTTCACATGTGGCGCGGGCGAAACGAGGAGGAGCATGAAAAGGAGGATCCCAACAGTTGCAAAATGCAATTTTGGCCCTGTCTCTGGCAGGCCTTCGTGGTGATCTTTCTTGCCGAGTGGGGCGACCTGACTCAGATCGCGACGGCTTCTTTGGTGGCAAAGTATCCAATGGATCAGGTAACAGTATTCGCTGCGGCTCTGTGTGCCCTCTGGTCAGTGACAGCCCTCGCAGTCGTGATCGGACAACGGACTCAGTGGCTGCTTCATCCTGCTACTCTCAAAAGATTTTGCGCTTTTTTATTTTTAGCAATTGGTGTTTATTTTTTAGCTACATAAGCTAGGAGTTATTTTGGTACGTCATCCATTTCTTTTGCGTGTGTTGGCAGCTCGGCCCAGGCTGCTAGTTTCAATCTTTGTTGGAATTTTAGGCGCTCTGCTTATTCCTGAGTCGCTTTCTCAACAATCCGTCACCAGAGCCATAATTGGTTGGAATCTCGGAACTTGTCTTTACCTTGCCTTGGCCATGCGAATGATGTTTTGGTCGAGCAAAGAAAAAATGCATGAGCGCTCCAAGCTTGAAGATGAAGGGCAGGCGCTGATTCTGATTCTCGTGATTGTGGCTGTAACTTCCACTTTGGCTTCGATTGTTATGGAGCTCGCCACTGTCAAAGATCTGCATGGGCCCATCCGCTATGCACACATTGCCCTGGCGGGGCTTTCAATCGTGACGGCTTGGACCTTCACGCATGTGATTTTTGCACTTCACTATGCCCATGATTACTATGCCGCGATTGCCGATCATCAGCCAGGTGGTTTGATGTTTCCAGAGGACGATGCTCCAGATTATGCAGATTTTTTGTATTTTTCTTTTGTGATCGGAACTTCCGGGCAAACAGCAGATGTGAATTTCTCTTCGAAGAGTATGCGAAGAACTGGATTGGTTCATTGCGTGATGGCATTTTTCTTCAATACGACTTTGCTCGCATTGACCATCAATATCGCAGCTGGATTATTTTAAGAATAGAAAAATAAAATCAGTGCCCGCCGCCACCAAGTGTTTGGTTGCCCGAGGTTTTTCGCAAGAGAACCACGAGACAAAGACACAAAGAAAGTCCCCAAGAAATCACAATGAAAGTGTCACTGAAGGATTGAATCAAAGAATCTCGGTAAGCCGCTTCCACCACATGTTTCAAGGTCATGGCTCTCGCTTCGGTCCAGCCGGTCATTGAGGTCGCCATAAAGTGGACTTGCAAAGAAAAATAATCGCCCCAAAGTTCGGGGCTGTCGATATCGATTCGTTCGGTGTGCAGTTGCATGTGCTGAGAGGTGCGGCTGACAAGCAAAGTTGAAACTAAACAAATACCTATTGATCCGCCAATGTTTCGCAAAGTATTGTAAATTGCCGAAGCGCCAGCTATTCGATCCTCAGGAATCCGCGACATAGCCATGGCTGAAAGTGGAATCATAAACAAAGGTTGGCCAAGGGCTCTTAAGACGAGAGAAATGCGGAACTGATTTCCCGAGTAAAAGAAATCCAGATGACCATTCAGGAAATTGCTGTAAGCGAAAAGCAAAAATCCAAAGAAAGCTAAAACTCGCAAATCGACTCGGTTCATTAAAAAGGGGAGAAGCGGCATCACGAAAATTTGCGGCAGTCCGATCCACATCATGGTGGAGCCGATCTGTTGAGCGGAAAAATTTTGCGCCGCTAATAATCAAACGCTCTCATCTGCTATTGGTAAGAGAACCTATATTACCGGGTTCTTCATTGATGGTCTTGGAGCTACTGCCGCTAGTGTTATTACCGTTACTATAACTGGTCTTATTAATACCCTATCATTTACCTTCGCAGTTGTATTGGGAGCGACCGTACAA
>JAYUCD010000229.1:0-12802 GCA_043740515.1 Bdellovibrio sp.
CCTCTACAACCATTGATGGCTGGGTCCCGTACGACGGACTTTTTGTCGAATCCCGCTAGGCCCGGAAGGGAGCAACGGTACACAGAAAACTGTGCGATATGGATCGCCCAGCCACTTTTCGACTTCCTAGTGATTGAGGAGAATCCCATTTGTCTTATCAGGTGATTGCGCGCAAATGGCGACCTCAGAATTTTGACCAACTGGTTGGCCAGAATCACATCTCGCAAACTTTGCAGAATGCTCTGAAAAACAATCGCATCGCCCATGCACTTTTATTCACCGGACCCCGAGGAACTGGAAAAACTTCTAGCGCGCGAATTTTAGCGAAAAGTCTGCGCTGCCCGAAGGCCATTGACTTCGTTCCTTGCAATGTCTGTGAAGAGTGCATTGATATCTCACTTGGAAAATCTATCAACGTCATGGAAATTGACGGAGCTTCAAATAACGGCGTCGATGCGATTCGCGAGTTGCGTGAAACGGTCGGCTACATGCCTTCCAGTGGCAAATACAAAATTTATATCATCGACGAAGTTCATATGCTCTCAACCAGCGCCTTCAATGCGCTCTTAAAAACTTTGGAAGAACCACCTGAGCACGTGATTTTTATCATGGCGACAACTGAAGTTCAGAAAATTCCACAAACAATTTTGTCTCGCTGTCAGCGTTTTGATTTTCGCAGTATCTCGACCAGGCAGATTGCTGATGCTCTGAAAAACATCGTTGAGAAAGAGGGCTTTCAAGCTGACGAAGATGCGCTGTGGATTTTAGCTCGGCAAGCTGAAGGTTCCATGCGCGACAGTCAGAGCTTGCTGGATCAAGTGATCACTTTCGCGAACGGTCCATTGACTCGTGCGAATGTGGTTGAAATTTTAGGCCTGACGGACCGAGCTTTGTTGCTTGAGACTTTGCATGGATTGGCCACTCGAGATTCTCAGTTGATTTTAGGTGTGATCGAAAAAATTCAGACGGCCGGATATGATCCCGCTCTGTTTGCTAAAGATTTGCTGGAGAACATTCGCAATCTTTTGATGCTGAAGATTTCTGAAGATCCTCGTCGCATTTTAGAATTGCCGGATTCAGAAATTCGCTATCTCGAGGGTATCGCTGCTGACCTCAGCGAAGAAGATATTCATATGTTGTTTGATATGGCTCTTAAAGGCGCGAGCGATATTCCGCGCTCTCAAGATCCGCGCATTGTGCTTGAAATGGTTTTGCTTCGCATGGCTCAGGCTCCGAAAATCGCCAGTCTTGCGCTGCTGCTTCAGCAATCAGGAGCTTCGACAGGAAACTCCGTCAGTGTCGCAACTCCAACTGTGAAATCGCAGATTGCGAACCGAAGTTCGCCAGCCATTTCAGCTTCGCCCGTCGCTGCTCCATTGGTTTCATCGGCCCCTGCTCATACACATGAGCATGATCCGGTTGGTTTGAATCCTCAGGATCGATGGCTTGAATTTGTTCAGAAATTGCGGACTGTGGATGCGCTTTTGGCTGCTAAAATTGAAAGTTTATTATTTCTCGGTGAAAAAGCCAAAGTTTTGGAATTGGCTGTTCCTCATAAGATGGCATTCTTGAGAGATCAGCTGGCCGATGCTTCTTTGCGTAGCAAGTTGCAGACTCAGCTTGAGGCTTCGTTTGGGTCTGGCTACAGTTTTCAGATTCAGTTGAGCAAAGATGAAAGTGTGGGAACCTCGGCTTCGGCTATGGTTCAGCAAAAACAAAAATTGCAGGCAGACGAAATGGCTCAGAAAGTGGCCGAGCATCCTTTGATCAAATCGGCACAGGCTGGACTCAAGGGGCAAATCAAATCGATCAAAAATCAACAACCTTCGTAAATGGCGGCTCTCAGATCCAGCCAACGAATTGAAAAAAGGAGTGTCTCATGAAAGGTTTTGGCGCAGGCGGAATGGCCCAACTGATGAAGCAAGCAAACCAGATGCAGTTGAAAATGAAAAAGCTGCAAGAGGATCTCGCTGAGCATACTTATGATGGCACAGCTGGTGGCGGAGCAGTCAAAGTCACTGTCAACGGCAACAATCAAATCAAGGCGATCGATATTCAAGACGATGTCTTCAAATCTGGCGACAAAGACATGCTTCAAGACATGATCATGGCAGCTGCTAACGAAGCCTTGAAGACAGCAAAGGAAACTTCGGCGAAGGAAATGGAAAAAATCACTGGCGGAATGAACATTCCGGGGTTGTCGTAGTTCCAAACTCCCGTTAGAATTTAAAAATATGCTTCAAATTGCAGCACTCGAAAAATTGGTGCACGAACTTTCAAGGCTTCCTGGAGTTGGTCCGAAAACGGCTCAGCGGCTCGCTTATTATGTGATGCGAGCGCCGTCCGAGTACTCGGTCAGATTGTCTGAAGCCTTGATGCGAGTCCAAGCTGAAGTCCACACCTGCCCGAGCTGCTTCAATTACACCGACGCCGAGATTTGCTCCTACTGCACAGATTCACATCGCAGTGACGATTCGATCTGCGTGGTCGAAGAGCCATCAGCCATTCTTCGAGTCGAAGGCTCCGGTGCTTTTCGCGGCCGGTATCATGTGCTTCACGGAGTGATTTCTCCTCTAGAAGGCGTTGGACCGCAAGATTTGAAAATTCAAGAACTCACCCAACGCATCAACCGCGGAATTTCTGGGGATGGCCCACGCATCAAAGAAGTGATCATGGCGCTCGATGCGGATCTTGAAGGCGACACAACAATTCTTTATTTAGCTAAGCAGCTTGAAGACAAGCACCTGCGAATCAGTCGAATTGCTCACGGAGTTCCCATCGGCAGTGACATCGATTACATCGATGATCGCACCATGGGCCGAGCTCTTGATAATCGCGTGGAGCTCTAGATGTCTTTCATCAACCACAATACGAAGACCATTCACTGCAAAATTGTTTACTATGGTCCATCGCTGGGTGGGAAGACGACGAATATTCGTTGGGTCTACCAGCAGACTCAAAGCGAACAGAAAACCAAGCTTGTCGCTTTGAACACAGATATCGAGCGGACTTTGTTTTTCGATTTTCTGCCATTGGATTTCGGTGACATTCGTGGCTATCAAACGCGCTTTCATCTTTACTCGGTTCCAGGCCAAGTGATCTACGATGCCAGTCGCAAGCTGATTATCAAAGGCCTCGATGGAGTGATTTTTGTTGCGGATTCGCAGGCTGAGCGGATGGAAGAAAATGTTCAGGCCCTTCAAAACTTGGAGCGAAATCTGGAAGCTCAAGGCTTGGATATCAACGAAATTCCGCTGATTTTCCAGTATAATAAACGAGATTTGCCGACAGCCAGTTCTATGAAGGATCTGCGTTTGCAGCTCAACCGCTACAACTCGCCAGATTTTGAAGCCGTGGCCAGCGAAGGCAAAGGCGTCATGGAAAGCCTCAAATCCGTCACCAAATCGATCGTTCAAGTCCTAAAAGGCGTTTAGCGGGACCAAATCTGTGATAAGCTCTCGGTGCCATGAACACAATTGCTGAAATTCAAGCTCTGAAAAAAGAAAAGAATGCCGTGATTCTCGCTCACTATTATCAAGAGGGCGCGATTCAAGATGTGGCCGATTATGTGGGCGACAGCTTTTATCTCGCCAAAATGGGCCAGCAAATAAAAGAGAAGGTCATTCTTCTCGCGGGTGTTGTCTTCATGGCCGAAAGTGTGAAGCTTCTCAATCCAGAAAAAACTGTGTTGGTTCCAGATCTCAGAGCTGGATGCTCGCTGGTCGATGAGGCGCCTTTTGAAAAATATCTTGCTTGGAAAAAAGCCACTCCTCGCGGCATCACCGTGACCTATATCAATTCATCGACACAAGTGAAGTCGATTTCTGACGTGATTGTCACATCCAGTAATGCAAAACAAATTATTGAGGCAATTCCCAAAGATCGACCGATTCTTTTTGGCCCGGATAAAAATCTTGGCGCTTATCTTTCAAAACAAATCGGGCGTGAATTTCAACTTTGGCAGGGCAGCTGCCAAGTTCACGTTCTTTTTGAAGCGCAAAAACTTTTGCAGCTGATTAAGCAACATCCCGATGCGGTGGTGATTGCTCATCCCGAGTGTGAGGACAGTGTCTTGATGTGGGCGCAAGTGATTGGATCCACCTCTCGGTTGCTCGAAGAAGTGGAAAAAAATCCTGCCAAGAAATTTATTGTGGCGACCGAGACTGGAATTTTTCATGAGATGAAAAAACGCCGACACGATGCCGAGCTCATTCAAGCTCCCGTCGCCGATCCGAGCTGTTCGTGCAATGACTGCCCTTTTATGAAATTGAGCTCGCTCGAGAAAATCAAAATGGCATTGCAGACTTTGCAACCACAAATTGAAATTCCTCTAGCCCTTCGACAGTCAGCCAAAGTAGGTTTGGACCGCATGATGGCAATCACCTCTGGCAAGCCAGTGACATGGCCTCTGTAAGATCCTCCGATCAGTTTCCAAATCAACTTCTCGATCGAGAACAAGTTGAGAGGATTCGACAACTTTTGAGTGTCGCCAACTTGGAAATTCATCTCAAAAGAGAGTGGGGAAGCCGAGCCCCAGATCACCGCGAAAGCATTCACTCGGAAGTGAAAAAGAAAATGGCACACGCTTATCCGCTGTCAGACTCGTCCATTTCTCACTGTCAGTCTATGGGCGGTTTTGTTTTCGCTCAGCAGGAGATCAATCAAATTTTTCAAATTGGTTTTGATATTGAGGAATTTTCTCGGATCAAACCACAAGTGGCTCGTCGAATCTGCCAGAGCGATCAGGAATTCGAAGAGGCCCCTTCACCCGCTTCGCTCTGGACAGCGAAAGAAGCGGCCTTTAAATCGCTCAAAGGGCCGCATCAACCTGCAACTGTGTCAGAACTTGAGTTGGCGGCTTGGACCCAAATTGATTCTCAAACTGAGACAGTGAAAATAAAATATCCGAAAAAATATTCTTTGCACTCGGCCCTGGGCCTTATCATTAAGAAAAATGAATTTAGCCTCGCTTTTTTTATCTGCCATCCTTAACTTTGGTCGGGGTTCGCCGAAGAGTATGGGGTGAGGTGAATGATGAAGCAGAATTTAAGGGTTGCGCCACGAAGAGATATCACTCCGCTGATTGTATCCTCTGTGGCTTCGCTAGAAAATTTAGCAAAAATCGCCAAGGCTGGAGAAATCATTGAGGCATCAACGACCGGATTTCTTCTGATTGTCAGGCGCGAAGATTTGATTCCTGCAAATTTGAGAAAAAATCTAACTCTTGAATCTTTGCATGGCAGTAAGGTCTTATTACATTTGCCACAGATGAATATTGAAATTGCTGGCCGAGTCGCTCGAACCAAGTTGATGGGGAAACAGGGTTTTGAGCTTGGCATCGATTACACTGATGATGCTCCTGAGTATTGGAGAGAGTGCCTGGTCGATCTTCTTCCTGCTCCGGGCGAGTTCGACTAATTCGACTGCACTCTACCGCATGCAATGATCGATTCCTCAAAAACTTAGGGCGGGTATCCGAATAATTCCCACTCAATGCTCGAGAGACCTCTCAAGCGCTCCTTTCGGTAAGGCAGCTGACCTGTTTCTCAAATCTCTGAGCCATCTGACCTGCTATGACCCGGAAGAAGTGCTGGAAGTGAGATCGTCTCGTCGCTCTCACAAGCAGATGGCAGGGATCGTTTTGAATGGAGATCTGATCGATTTTCACAAAGAATTTTGCCGAATATTTTCGAGTGATCTGAAAGACTATTTTCTGGCAGGGGCCAGATCTCAAGCCAAATTTAAGATGCGAGCGATTCACCTTGAACACCACATGAAGTGGCTTTTTCGTGGACAGAGGTCGCGCTCCTCGCCCAGCTCGCACTTGTCGAAGGGTGCCCCCGTGACAAAGTTTATGTTTTGAACTGGAGTTGAAAAAACTTTGTTTTTTTTTTCTGTGACCGATACCCATGGAAAACTTCAAAGTGCAAAATGAGTGGGAGATCAGAGCGCACGACAAAACAGTTTGGACTGCACAAGTTTCCGAAAATCGGATCGATCGAATTTGGTTTTTTCATCGGGACCGAGAGATCAATCAGAAGAATTCTTCTTCAGCAGGCCAAACCCCTAAATTTAGACGGAGAGGGCTGCAAATCAGACCTATAAATCCGAAAAAGGCGGCAATCCGGCCTCTTGAATCAGCATGAGCGAATAGTGTGGCGGTAGAAACCAGCTCAGCGCTTCGGCAATTCCTTCATGCTCGTTCTCGGGCGGATTGCCCAAAGAGTCCAGCGAAAAAGCCAAATCGTAATGCTTTTGATCCGTGCTCATCACTAAAATTCGTGGGCGCAAAATCCCCTGATCGCGAAAAAAATCACGTAAAACCTTTCGCACATATTGCGGCAGATACTCTTCTGTCGGAGGCCCTGCATGCACCAAGCTATTGGTTTCAAACTGAACTGAGCCGGTGGGTTGATCTTCTGTGGGTTTTGAGAAAAATCCAGTTTCTTTGAAAGACCAAATCATTCCGTAGGAAAAGACGTAATCAGGAAGCTCTTTTTGCGGATTGATCGCCAGGCCAATGCCTCTTTCCGCGAGCCATAAGAGGATTTTTTGCGCAGGCTCTGTCGCCCCCTCGCCGGTTTCGGTTAAGATGTAGGGCCAATTGTCCGGGCCTGTCTGAGGCTCTTGAGAAATGAGCTTTAATTGAGCTCCCATCAAAGATTGAAAGAACTTGGTTTCCCAAGCAGAGTCTCGTTGTGCATCCGGTGTGTTCAGAATTTCATCAAATGTCATGGCTTAAAGTTTAAATAACTTCCAGTTCTTGCAGTCAACTTGAGATTTTGAGAATCTATTCTTTCTATGTCACAAAGAACCGAATCTTTTTTCTTGGCCCCTCAAAACTCTCGCTTGTTTTACCAATGCTGGGAGGTCCCCCAACCCAAAGCTCACCTGGTGATTACCCATGGGCAAGGAGAGCACTCGGGTTGCTATGAGCGAGTGGCCCAAGCTCTCGGCGATCTATCGGTCAATATCTATGCTTGGGATCTTCGAGGCCATGGTCGCTCCCAAGGACCCAGAGGCTATGCTCGACATTTTCATGATTATGTTCAAGATTTTCAAAGCTTTTTGCAGCACCTCAAAACAGAAAAAAATCTTTACCCAAAGGATCTGATCCTGCTCAGTCACTCGATGGGTGGTCTCATTCAATTGATGACACTTTTAGATAATCCACATTGGATATTTCGCGCTCAGGTTTTGAGCAGTCCCATGCTTGGGGTGGCTTTGCAAGTCCCTCTTGTCAAAGATATCGCCGCTTTGGTGCTCGCAAATTTATGGCCTCAGTTGACTTTGCACAATGAAATTGAAATCACGGATTTGAGTCGAGACCCAAATGTTCTCAAAGAATTTGATTTGGATGTGCTTCGCCATCATCGAATTTCTTCCAGTGTTTACTTGGGAGCTGTGACTTCTATCGAGGTTCTCCGACACAAAATGGATCAGATTAAAATTCCTACCTTGTGGCAAATTCCTGAGAAAGACCCTGTGGTCGGAAGTGAGAACTCGAGAGCTATGTTTCGCCAACTGGGTTCAGCTGCCAAGACTTTGTGCCAATATACAAATCGTCAGCACGAGATTTACAACGACCTAGGTCGGGAAGAAGTTTATCAAGACCTTCGCAATTTTCTAACAAATCTAAAATAACAAGAAAATTGGCATTTCTTCTTCGATGATTGAATAGATCGGCCGAAGAGAAGAAATATGTCATCATCTTTCAACCAATGGTTCATTCGCTTCGGATTTCGTGTGGGCCTCGGTATTCTTCTGATGGTCGGCCTGCTTTATTACGCTCAAAAACGAAATTTGCAAAGTTCGATGTTTTGGGTGATCCACACCTTTACTGTTCAAAAAGAATTGAATGAGCTCGAGAAATCGATTGAGCACTCTGTACCAGTTGAAAAAATTGCTCGACAGATGGCCAGCCTGAATGAATTGATCTCGGATAATTTGAGACAGTCGGAACGTTTTAGACAGATAAAAGTTATTCTGGACAAGCGCAAAGAGTTGACTGCAAAATTTGCAGCCTCCAAGCCGCTCCCACCGAAGTTGCTTTTGCAGAAAGAGGCCCTCGAAGAGCAAGCGCTGACCACGATTGAAGAAATGTACAAAGAAGAATCTGCGCTTTTGGAAATCAGACAGCAAACTTCGAATAATAATATCACTTTTGTCGATTATCCAATAATTCTCGGAGGCATTTTTGCGTTCTTACTGATTTATTTGGGCAATCGGATCACTCATCAAGATTTAAAAGTTTTGCTCGAGAAGGATCAAGAACTGCAAAAGCAATCGCAGATTCTCAAACAATCGAAAGACGCTCTCGAAGTTCAAACCAAAATTCTCAATCTCACCATGGAATCCATGGGCGACGGCCTGATCGTGATCAACAATGAACGCAAGTACCTCTCATTCAATTCCGCCGCTCGCCGTCTGATTGGCATGAGTGCAGACGAATTGACTCGGCAATTTATGGCGCGAGAAATCGTTGCCAAGGATCCTTTCACCTTGCGCCCGTTTAGTGATGATGAGTTACCACTTTCAGCCTCGCTTCGTGGTGAGTCTGTGGAAAATTTCGAAATATTGATTGAAAGCGAATCGATTGCTTCGCGAATTCTCAGTTTTAACAGTCAGCCTCTGATTGATGATTCTGGAAAACGGTTGGGTGCGACTGCGATTTTTCGTGATGTGACTCAGAATCGCCAAATTGAGAATCAGCTTCGAGAAGCTCAAAAGTTGGCAGTAGACGCCGATCGTCTGAAATCTGAATTTCTGGCGAATATGAGTCATGAGATTAGAACTCCGATGAACGGAATTCTAGGCATGACTGATCTTCTGAACGATACCAGCCTCAATGACCAACAAAAAATTTACGTACAATTGATCAACGAATCCAGCCAAAGTCTTTTGACGATTATCAATGATATCCTCGATTTCTCGAAAATTGAGTCTGGAAAACTAGAGATCGAACAGACAGAGTTCAATCTCGCCTATACTGTTGATCGAACCATTCAATTGTTAGCTCCGAAGGCGCGAGAGAAATCCCTGAATCTTATTTCTTACACAAATCCAAAGATCCCTGCTTACATTCTTGGTGATGCCGGACGTGTGGGACAGATTCTGATGAATCTTTTAGGAAATGCCATCAAGTTTACCTCAAAGGGAAAAGTCATCGTCTGGGTTGAGCCCCTGCGAATCACTGAAAAAACAGTCGAAGTTAAATTCACGGTTGAGGACACAGGTATCGGGCTGGAAGAGGCTGCAATTCAGCGTTTGTTTAAACCTTTTGTGCAGGCAGATGGTTCCACATCGAAAAAGTTCGGTGGAACGGGCTTGGGCTTGTCGATTTCAAAGCAGCTCACTGAGCTGATGGGCGGAGAAATCGGCGTTCAGAGCTCTGCTGGAGTGGGATCTCAATTTTGGTTTAAATTGCCATTTTCGATTGCTGAAAATCAAATGGGTGCTGGGAAAAATTCAGAAAAAGCACTGACTCGCAGTCGTATTTTGCTTTTAGAAGAAGATGCCGATTGGGGAAAAGTGATGGGCAGCTATTTCGAGTCTTGGAACTTGGAATGTCGGCAGTTCCAAGACGCCGCCCTATTCCTTAGGGAGATTCAAACAAAAGACACTCTAGATGAGGGAAGCATCATTCTTCTCGGGAATTGTCAGGAGCTCAATCAAACAGCCTATTTCCTAGAGAAGCTGAGAGAATTTGCTCCTGGCTTACCAGTGATCGTTTTTCTCAATCATGAGAGTCTGGCAGTTATTGAAAAAATAAAAGAATTTGGAATACATCAAATTTTAATTAGACCCTTTGAGCAGAGCATCTTGTACAATCTCATGATGAATCTGCTCTCAGAAAAGGGTAAACTGGATCAAATTTTTGAATTGAAGGATGTCTCAATGAATAAGCCCGCAGTTTCAGATGGCAAAAAATTTCGCATACTTTTGGCCGAAGACAATAGCGTCAATCAAATGATTGCGCAGGCTTTTCTCAAAGAATTCGGTTACTCGGTCCACACAGTTGCAAATGGTCTCGAGGTACTCAAGGCTTTGCATGAGTCTGAGTTTGATCTGATTTTAATGGATTGCCAGATGCCAGAAATGGATGGCTTTGAGGCGACTCAGGAAATTCGAAAAAACGTTTCCACTCGAATACCGATCATCGCACTGACTGCAAATGCCATGAAGGGTGATGAGGAAAAATGCAAAAAAGCTGGAATGAATGGGTATTTGAGCAAGCCCTTCCGCAAAGAGCAGCTGAAAGCTGTTTTGGAAGAAAATCTGGCGGCTCTCACTCAAGCTTTCGATCCGACACGTTTGGACATGTATCAAACCTATAAGGATGAAAGCGGCCAAGATTTGCGAGTGACCTTGATTCACAGTTATTTGGAAACGACTCCAATTGAATTAGAAAATCTCAAAAAATCATCGGCTCAGGATCCTGCTAGTTTTGAGAGAATTGCACACACTTTAAAATCCAGTTCGGCTGCCGTTGGGGGAGTTCTCATTGCTGGGGATTTTCAAGCTTTGGAGTCTGGAAATGTTTCAGTCGATCAGATGCCTGAAAGATTGAAGCTGGTCGAATCTGAATTCAATGAGTTGAAGGTATCTTTGGAAGATTATTTAAAAAAGATCACAGGGTAGGAAAAATGGGGAAAATATTAATTGTCGAAGACAATGAGACCACAGTGAAATTTCTGATCTCGGTTTTGAGTTCGAAAGGCCACCTTTCTGCTCATTGTATCGAACCCCGAGATGCGATGGAAAAATTAAAAAGTGAGCATTACGACTTGATCATTTCAGATGTGATGATGCCCGGCGGAATCACAGGTTTTGATTTTGTCAGAACAGTGCGTGCTCTTCCAGCCTTTGCTGATATTCCAATTTTATTGGTGACGGGCCGAAGAGAGAGAAAAGATGTTGAAAAAGGAATCAAGTCTGGAGCTGATGATTATCTTATCAAGCCGATCGATCCAGATATTTTGTTATCCAAAATCGATGGCCTTCTTTTAAAAAAGGGAAAATCATCGACACAATTTGCACGGGGAACGACGAAAACACCTGCGGCATGGGATGTACCCACTGAAATTGTAGAAATTAGCGAAATCGGCTTGGTCGTTCATTCAGCCTTGCCTGCTCCCCCAGGTTTGAAGCTGAAACTTAACAGCACATTTTTCTCTGAAGTTGGGATTGAGTCGCCTTTTTTGCGAGTTGTATCTTGTGAACATCGGGTTGCTCAGGGACTTTATTATATAACTTTGCATTTTGTTGGAGTTTCGGAAAAAGATTTAACTCCGATCCGACTTTGGATTCGATCGTCTCTGCTGACCAGCCGAGTGAGCTAATCAAAGTTAGCGCATTGGCCCAATTGATCACTCGTCTGTCCTTCTAGATAAAAATTTCTTTTGTATCTTTTCATTTATCTGCCAACATGAGCTCAAGAGCTTGGACTCTATATTTGACTCTCATGAAGGGAGAATTTTCATGTCTCAATCACAAGCAAACACAATCACTCCGGTGGACACCAAAAAGATTTGGACGGTCATCGGCGCATCCAGCGCGGGAACTTTGATCGAATGGTATGACTTCTATATCTTTGGAAGTTTGGCGACCATCATCGCCACTCACTTTTTTCCAAAAGGAAACGACACCGTTGCTCTTTTGAGCACTTTGGCAACTTTTGCCACAGGATTTGTTGTGCGGCCTTTCGGAGCCTTGATCTTCGGCCGTCTCGGAGATTTGGTCGGTCGCAAATATGCCTTCATGGTGACTTTGATGATCATGGGTATCTCAACGACGCTGATCGGTGTTTTGCCAACTTACGAACAAGTCGGTTTTCTTGCTCCCCTGCTTTTGCTCTTATTGCGCTTGCTGCAAGGTCTAGCTCTTGGTGGCGAGTACGGTGGTGCCGCGACTTATGTTGCAGAACACAGCCCCGACAATCGTCGTGGTTATTACACAAGCTTCATTCAAACAACTGCAACCTTAGGTTTGTTTGTTTCTTTGGGAGTGATCTTGAGCACTCGCTTGGGATTGGGTGAAGAAGCTTTCAAAGACTGGGGATGGCGCTTGCCTTTCTTGCTTTCGGTTGTCTTGGTCACATTCTCTTATTTGATTCGACGGAAGATGAATGAATCTCCGATGTTCACAGCCATGAAAGCAAGTGGCAAAGCTTCCAAAAGCCCTTTGCGCGACAGTTTCGCCAATCCTGAAAACCGCAAGATGGTCTTGCTCGCTCTTTTCGGAGCAACTGCAGGTCAGGGAGTGGTCTGGTACACAGGCCAATTCTATGCTCTCTACTTTTTGCAAACCGTATTGAAAGTCGATTTCGTCGTTACAAATATTATCGTTGCAACAGCCTTAATTCTTGCGACTCCATTCTTTGTCGTTTGGGGACATCTCTCTGACAAAATCGGCCGCAAAAAAATCATGCTCAGTGGAATGCTGATCGCCGCGTTGACCTACTACCCAATCTACATGGCAATGGTTGCTGTATCTGGATGGGATCCCGCCAATCCAACTGCAGCAGCCGTGAATCCAAACATCCCTGCTTTAATCGGATTGCTGTTTATCCAAGTTTTCTACGTGACGATGGTTTACGGACCGATTGCAGCATTCTTGGTCGAGCTCTTCCCGACTCGCATTCGCTATACCTCGATGTCACTTCCCTACCATATTGGAAACGGGGTGTTCGGAGGCTTGGTGCCTTTCATCGGCACGGCGCTGGTTGCGAGCACTGGTAATATCTATGCGGGGTTGATGTATCCGATTGGCGTGGCGCTGATTACGTTTACGATCGGGGCTG
>JAYUCD010000230.1:0-5614 GCA_043740515.1 Bdellovibrio sp.
ACGAAGCGGGAGGCGCCGGCCGCGCGAAGCATCTCGGACAGGATGTCGCGATCGAGCATGCCTTGCACAGGGATGCCCTCGGTGCTGGCGCGCAGGCCCGTAACGGAGAACAATGCCTGCTCTAGAGCGGCCCGGTGGTGCTGCCCGGCACGGCTAATCAGCGTCCCGTCAATATCGAACAAGAAGAGGGCCGGAGCGGCGGGTCGGGACGAGACGAATTTCTGGGACATGCTGTGTCGATGATAAGCCGCGCCCTTATGATTGTGAATTTGCGGAAGTCCGAATTTGCACGACCGTTTACACTGGTAGTTCAAGATGCAGCTTATTCAGGCCGGCAAGCACCAACTGGTGTCGCTCGAATTTGACCAGGAACTGTTGCGGCAGGGCGCGCAGGAGACCGGCTTCGAGATCGAGATCGACGACCAGCCGCGCGTGGCCAACGTCACACTGCGAGCCCGAGAGCGGGATACGCCGCTACTGCTGTTCGACGCCTCCGACCCCGCCAACGCAGGCTGGTTTTCGCGCTGCATGTTCTATGTCGACGGGCGG
Source organism: Bdellovibrio sp. (assembly GCA_043740515.1). Taxonomy (GTDB): domain Bacteria; phylum Bdellovibrionota; class Bdellovibrionia; order Bdellovibrionales; family Bdellovibrionaceae; genus 21-14-0-10-47-8. The sequence continues at coordinate 550 of JAYUCD010000230.1, forward strand.
ACTGGGGCGGTCCTGCAAACTCCCTTTATCGTTGGCAACTATTTAGATGCGCAGGGGCGTCCGAACACGAAAGCCCTATCCCTTCAAATCCTGAAGGAACTGCCGCAACATTTTCGCCTTCCCGGACGGCAGCCTTTAGCCGAAAAGGCCATCTACGCGGTATTGTTCAATTTTCTGAACGCGCTGCAGAAGGTCGGCGTGGGGGTCTGCGGAATCGGTTCGGTTCGCGCTCTGGCCGGTAAGATCCCCGCCCTGCCGCGCTCCTAGGGTCCAGGCGTCGGGCCGCAGTTGGGCTGAAACTATGGAGACGGCGCCCCATCAAAGCGGTACTGACCCATAATCGAGAAAGTGTCGGCGTGAAAAATGGCACTTTGAAAAAAAATCTTTTTTTGCCAATTCGAAGGGCGGTTTGCTTCATCATATCCATGTAGGTCAGAGGCTGACAGCCGGCGAGATCATAAATACGATTAAAGTGAGTGGCCACTAGAGAAGCAGCACAGATGGCGTTGAGAACGGTTGGCAAATCTACTGGCGTCGTTAAATTTTGTGTCCATCGAGGACAAATCATGACTGGTAAACGTTTGACGAGCTTAAGTAAAATTTGAGTCGAAGATCCAGCATCGCCAAAGATCAATGCCGCTCGAAAAACTGTGGCTGGCAATTTGTACTGAGCAAAAGTTTCTTCGACTTCGAGACGACTTTGTAAATGAAGCGAAAGTTCTTTCGTTTCAGGAATCAGACCTCCCAGGTAAATAAGCTGTTGAATTTCCAATTTCTGGATGGCGCGAGCAAAATTATCCGCGAGGATTAAATCATAATCAGCAAACGAGCCTTGATCCAGATGAGAGGTCGGTCCCATCGAGTGGACGAGATAAAGTGCCAAATCAACTTTACTCGGCATTGCCTCCTCGAGAGACTTAAGCGAAAAAAGATCACAGGCTCGCCATTCGATTCTGGAATCGAGAGATTCCTGCCGACTGCGTGACAGAGCGGTGATTTTTGCATTCGGAAATTTTTCGAGAAGCTGTGGAATGAGAGCCTTGCCAATGTATCCACTGGCACCTGCGACAACGATCTGGGGATTTTCAATCACGACTTTTGGGTCCTTGTCTTTCGAATTCCTGAATCTGGCCCCGAGTCACTTTGATCATATCTTCACCTCGATAAAATGATTTGTACCAGTCAAGAGTGCGCTCCAACGTCTGATCCAGAGACCAATGAGAAGTCCACGCAAGCTCTGAATGGGCTTTCTGACTATCGAGCTTGAGCAAATTCGCTTCTTTGATCAGAGACTTTTCAATCCGATAACTAAGATTTTTATCCCAAAAACAAATCATCTTTTGTACCAACCGTTCGACAGGCAGGCAGTCTTCTTGACGGGGGCCAAAATTGTAGGCACCAGAACACTCGTTAGGTTTTTGGTAAAGTTTTTCAGCAAGAGCAATGTATCCTGCGATGGACTCAAGAACATGCTGCCAAGGTCGCACAGCCGTGGGATTGCGAAGAACAAATTGCTCGTGATTTTGGAAGGCACGAAGGAGGTCAGGGACTAGGCGATCTTTTGACCAATCACCTCCACCAATAACATTTCCTGCTCTTGCGGTTGCAACAGCTACTTTCATTTCTTTTAAAAAAGAATTTCGATAGGCACTGGTAATCAATTCTGAGCAAGCTTTGCTGCTGCTGTAAGGATCTTTCCCGCCAAGTGCCTCCGTTTCCTTGAAAGCATGCCCTAACTCTTCATTCGCATAAACCTTATCAGTCGTTACATTTAAAATTGCTTTGACAGATCGAGAGTGCCTGGCAGCCTCTAATATATTTACTGTCCCCATCAAATTTGTTGCAAAAGTATCGACTGGGTTTTCATAGGATACTCTTACCAAAGGCTGAGCTGCGAGATGAAAAATAATTTCGGCTTGAGATTTCTCCAGACTCTCGGAAAGGGATTTCAAATCGCGAACATCGTTAAAATGAGAATTGTGAATTTCTTTAGAAAGCGACAATGCCGTAAATAAATTTGTCTCTGTATTAGGAGGCAGAGAATATCCAGTGACCTGGGCACCAGCTTCTTGCAATCGGAAGGTGAGCCAACTGCCTTTAAAACCAGAATGACCCGTAATAAAAACTTTTTTTCCGGACCAAAAGGATGAGTTCATTTACCAATTCTTCCAAGGAGCCGATCCTGAATTCCAAAGTGCCTCGAGATGATGCTTGTCTCTCAAAGTGTCCATCGGCTGCCAAAATCCACTGTGTTCAAAGGCAGCCAGTTGACCTTGTCGAGCCAGATTTTCCATCGGCGATTTTTCCCAAATTGCAGAGTCGTCAGGAATTAAATCGATCACTTTGGAGTTCAAAATAAAAAATCCTCCATTGATCCAGTTGTGATCGCCGCGTGGTTTTTCTAAAAACTCGGTCACCTTCGAATTTTCAATATGAAGTGCTCCAAAACGCCCGGGTGGTTGAGTCGCCGTGACCGTCGCCCAAAGTCCATGGGCTCGATGAAATTCTAATAACTTTTTAAGATCGACATTTGCGACCCCATCACCATAGGTCATACAAAAATCTTGCCCATCCACATGCTCTCGGATTCGACGAAGTCGTCCACCCGTTTGGGTCGTTTCCCCTGTATCGACCAGTGTGACTTTCCAAGGCTCGGCGTTGATCTGATGAACTTTCATCTCATTCTTTGCAATATCAAAAGTCACATCAGACATGTGCAAAAAGTAATTCGCGAAATACTCTTTGATGATATAGCCCTTGTAGCCACAACAGATGACAAATTCATTATAGCCGTAGCTCGAATAAATTTTCATGATATGCCACAGAATCGGTTTTCCGCCGATTTCCACCATAGGCTTTGGACGAATTTGACTTTCTTCGGAAAGGCGAGTGCCTAAACCACCTGCTAAGATGACAACTTTCATAATCTCACGATAATTGTCCGACCTGAGGCATGCAAGTAAATATCTTTTGCTTCACAATTTCGAGGTTGCTATTCTTCTCGAATGGTAAATGAAGCTTCTGATCTTGCTGATCTTCGACAAAAAACTCTAGATTTGGCAGCGCAGTTTTTTGACTCAAAACCAAAGTCTCAGTTTAAAGCAGGAGAAACCTATATTCCCGTCACTGCAAAAGTTGTCGATTCGGATGATTTGAAAGCGCTGGTCGATGCTTCTCTCGATATGTGGCTTACGGCTGGTCGATATGCCCGCGAATTTGAAGAAATCTATTCTCAAAATTTTGGCAGGACTGGCAAAAGTCTACTGGTCAATAGCGGTTCTAGCGCAAATCTCTTGGCCATTTCGAGTATGGGCTCACCGAGTCTCAGCAAAAGTGGAATCATTCCACTCAAGCCAGGTGACGAAGTCATTACTGTTGCTGCGGGATTTCCAACAACCGTCAATCCAATCATTCAAAATCAATGGGTCCCCGTCTTTGTTGATGTGGATTTGAAAACTCTGAATGCTCTTTTAGAGAAAATTCAGTCCGCACAAACTTCTCGAACTCGCGCCGTAGTGCTTGCACATACTTTGGGAAATCCGTTTCGCGCTGATCTCATTTCCGAGTGGTGCAAAAAAGAAAATCTTTTTTTAATCGAAGACTGCTGTGATGCTTTGGGGGCGACGATTGGAGATAAAGTTGTGGGCTCCTTCGGTGACTTTGCGACTTCAAGTTTTTATCCAGCTCATCATATTACCATGGGAGAAGGCGGCGCCGTCGTCGCTCGAAACGGACAATTGAAGAAAATTGCAGAAAGCCTCCGTGATTGGGGAAGAGATTGTTGGTGTGAACCAGGAAAAGACAATACTTGCCATAAGCGCTTCGGCTGGAAGCTTGGCGATTTACCTGAGGGTTATGATCACAAATATATTTATTCCCACATAGGTTACAATCTCAAGGTAACTGATATGCAGGCAGCTCTGGGAGTGTCCCAATTGAAAAAGCTACCTCGCTTCATCGAAGCTCGAAGAAGCAATTGGAAAAAATTAGAAAAAGGAATCAAAGATTCTTCCATTTTATCTCAAGTTCTAACTTGTGCACAAGCAACTGAAACCACAAACCCAAGTTGGTTCGGCTTTCCACTTCTTTGCTCTGATCGCCTGGATAGGGAAAAGTTAGTAGCGACTTTGGAAGAAAAAAAAGTCGGCACCCGTCTGCTGTTTGCTGGAAATATGCTCAAGCAGCCAGCTTATAAAAATATCAATCATCGTATCCATGGAACTTTGAAAAACACGGACGTCATCATGCGACAACTCTTCTGGGTGGGCGTGCACCCAGCCTTAACAGATGAGCAGATTACTTACGTTCTCGAGCAGCTCGAAGCCGCTTGTCGATTCCAAATGTTGGCAGCAAAAATATAAATATGAAAATGAAAATCACCAAATAGGCTGCTGCCAAAGCGGGCCTGACCCATGGCGGGGAAAATTGGAAAGCGATAATGTTTTCTCCAGGGGGAACCACCGCAACTTTAAAGTTTGACAGGGCTCGAACCAGTGGAAGTTCCTGGTCTTTTGTAAATGCTTGCCAGAAAGGAGAAAATCCATCTCTTACAAAAAGAAGAGCCTTTTTTTCCGATTTAGTTTTTACCACCAGACTGCTGTAGGTGCGTCTCAAAATCTCAACTTGGCCGTGAGTTTCTTTATCCTTTGGCGAAACAAGAAGGAAATCTCGAAAATCTTCGGATTCAAATGCCTTCGCATCCAAGGCAATCGATTCTGGATAGGGATTTTGTCCAGAAAAATAATAATCAAGATCCGTTTTTAGAGACTGAGTGGGATGAGCTGCGGTAAACAATTTGAGAAATGGTATTTGGGCAGGCTCAAAACCAGCTTTTGTCATTTCATAAAGTGGCCTCAACATTAGAATCGAATTTGAGTATTCTCCGGAAAACGACTGAGCCATTCCGATTCGATCTCCCGCTGGAGTTTCATCAATCATTCGAAGCGGAGATTCCAGTATATGCCTCACATGAAAATAAGAAATTGTTGAAATATCGACGATTGTTAAAATGATCAGCGATAACAACAGCTGCTTGATCGTTTTTTGATTCTTTGATCGATACAAT
>JAYUCD010000231.1:0-2904 GCA_043740515.1 Bdellovibrio sp.
CTTTGAAGCCCGAGAAAATCCAACGACTGTACCCGCAATTGGCCACTGTGGACCGACTCATATCGTTTCGTTTTGAATCAATTTGATACAGGTAAATTCCATATAGGCTGATATGGACTTTTCCTAAAAAAAATCTTCAATGATTTGAAAAGGATAAGTACCCTATGCCAGAACTTCCAGAAGTTGAAGTGGTGAAACGAGAGCTTGAGGCTCTGTTTGTTGATCAACCACGCATCGAACAGATTGAATTCTTGCGAAAAGATCTCAGAGATCCGATGCCAATTGCTAAAATCAAACTTTTGATTGGGGCTCGCATATTGAAAGTCTCTCGGCGAGCTAAATATCTTTTAATTGAGACTGAAAAGGGTGGCTTGCTTTCTCATCTAGGAATGACTGGGAATTGGCGAGTTGCCGTCACCGGCGATGATCGATTGCATGATCATGTTTATTTACATCTTTCCAATGGACTTCGCTTGGCCTTTCGCGATCCGCGGCGCTTTGGAATTTTGGAAATTTATGACATTCTGAAGCCTGAGAAAAGTCCGAGGCTCAAAAATTTGGGGCCTGAGCCACTTGAAGATTCCTTCACGGAATTTTATCTTTGGCAGAAATTGAAATTGAGAAAAGGGCCGGTCAAGCCAGCGCTTATGGACCAAAAGCTAGTTGTTGGCATTGGCAATATCTATGCTTCGGAAGCTTTGTTTCGAGCAGGCATTCGGCCACAGAGAAAGTCGAATCGAGTTTCTTTGGACTCAACAAAAAAACTTGTTGCGGTGATTCGAGAAATATTAGCGGCGGCGATTGTGGGCGGTGGCTCGAGCATTTCTGATTTCAAAGGGGCCAAGGACCAGGCGGGGAGTTATCATCTTTCGCATCAGGTTTATGATCGCAAAACTTTACCTTGTGGGATTTGTGCAACTCCGATTCGGCAATCGGTGATGGCGGGTCGATCGACATTTTGGTGCCCGGTTTGTCAGTCTTAGTGGCAGTCTTAATGCCAGTCTGCAAATCCAGTTTTCTTGGTCTAGGCAGTCCTTGCCAACTTCTGGAGGCAGGTCTCTAATAAGAGGTGAACTTACACCTTGGGAGACTCTCACGTGGAAAATTTTAATCTTTATGGCTTCTTTGCGCAGAACTGTTGGCTTTGGACAATTCTGTCTGTGCTCGCCGTGATTGTGGTTGGATATCTTGGCAGTCCATTGATCGTTTGGACATTGCTGATTGCAATGATTGCGATTGGTGGAGGAGCGCCGGTTCCAGTTTTAATTTTGCTCGCTGTGATTGCAGTGATTTTCAATTTAAAGCCGCTGCGAGAGATCGTGATTTCAAAGCCTCTTATGAAATTGATGGCGGGATTCATGCCAAAAATTTCCGACACAGAAAAAATTGCACTTGATTCGGGAGTGACTTGGATTGAAAAAGATTTGTTCTCTGGAAAGCCAGATTTCAAAAAAATCATGCAAGAGCCTTATCCGCATTTGACTCCGGAAGAGCGAGCTTTCATGGAAGGGCCCGTTGAAAATCTTTGTAAAAAAATTGATCACTGGAAAGTTTGGAACAATCGAGAGATCGAAGCGCATGTTTGGGAAGCGATCAAAAAAGATAAATTTTTAGGCATGATCATTCCAAAAGAGTACGGGGGCCTTGGCTTCTCAGCACTGGCGCATTCAGAAGTGGTGATGAAGCTTGCCAGCCGATCGATTTCGACTTGTATCACCGTGATGGTTCCAAACTCTCTAGGGCCCGGCGAATTGCTGATTCACTATGGAACCGAAGAGCAGAAAAAACATTATTTGCCACGCTTAGCAGTGGGCGATGAGATTCCATGTTTCGGTTTGACTGAGCCTTTGGCGGGATCCGATGCAGGATCAATCACTTCAGCTGGTGAAGTGTTCAAAGGCACCGATGGAAAATTATATGTGCGTTTGAATTGGAACAAACGTTGGATCACTTTGGCGGCGATTTCGACAGTGGTGGGATTGGCCTTTCGCTTGCGAGATCCTTTGAATTTGCTCGGCAAAGGCACGGATCCAGGAATCACATGTGCTTTGGTTCCGGCCAACACTCCTGGAGTTGTGCTTGGAAAACGGCATGATCCTCTCGGAGTTCCATTTTACAATTGTCCAACACATGGAAAAGATGTGGTGGTGCCCATCGACGCTCTCGTGGGCGGAATCAGCGGAGTTGGAATCGGTTGGGGCATGTTGATGGAATGTCTCGCTGCTGGTCGAGGAATCTCTCTTCCGGCTCAGTCTGTGGGTGGATCGAAATTAGCAACTCGCATTTGCTCAGCCCACGGAGTGGTCCGACAACAGTTTGGCGTCTCTGTCGGAAAATTCGAAGGAGTCGAAGAGCCACTGGCGCGAATTTTTGGTTTTACCTACGGCCTCGAAGCAATGCGAAAATTTACCTTGGGAGCGCTCGATAAGGGTATCAAGCCACCAGTGATCACGGCGATGTCGAAGTATTACTCGACTGAATTAGGTCGCAAAGTGATCAACGATGCGATGGATGTGATGGGTGGATCTGGAATTTCCATGGGGCCAAGAAATGTCCTGGCTGAAATTTATGTGGCAACTCCAATCGGAATCACGGTCGAAGGTGCGAATATTTTGACCCGAACTTTGATTATTTTCGGGCAAGGAGCTTTGCGCTCGCATCCTTATGCTTACAAAGAAGTCGACACCATTGCTCGCGGTGATTTCAAAGGTTTCGATTCAGCTTTTTGGGGTCATATCGGTCATATTGTGCGAAATTCGCGCCCGCATGAAGCTTCGCCCCTGCGCGCCGCGCCGGCACGCGCTCAACGTCCGGCGCCGAAGGACACGCTCGATCTAGCACATCGCTTTATTCTGGCCGATCGTTACAGTTTGGAAGCATTAGCAAAGCATCTAAAACTTGCAG
>JAYUCD010000232.1:0-1661 GCA_043740515.1 Bdellovibrio sp.
CCCATTTTTCTCCGGCTGAAGTGCGGTTCTTCCCGAAAAACCGTCATTGTATCCATGCCAAAATGAAATTTCCGTTTCGGGGAATTTCCAGCAATAATACCCTTCGCCATTGTCAAAGTCAGCAAGCCAAAGTCCTTTTGGATTGGCTCCCAACTTTGCTACCTTCTGCTGCCATCGGTCGACAGTGACATTGATTTCAGTTTCGATTTCGGAGGCGCGAGAGGGACTCATCCGTTTGATCGCTTCCATCCGATTTACCAGGTGTTTAACTTCCTTTTGAGCGGCTTCGGTGATGCGATAAATCACCGGCAACAAGTTGGTCGCATCGTCACGGCTGAAAACTCTTTTTTGGTTTAGTTGGACGATGTCCATTAGTCTCTCTTTCGCAGGGGAGACCTTCTATGATTCATTCGTTTTTAAGTTTCAAGAACTTCTTCCTGAGTTTCAAAAATCAACTCGATAACGTGTACAATTTTCCTCCAGCAAAGTGCTGTGGTGAATCATTTTTTCTCCATGCTTTTCCAAATTTGTAAGATTTGTCCACCGAGAAAAATCACAATCGCAAGAATGATTGCAATGATCACTGCATATTTCAAATACTCTGCAATTCCCCATTGAAAATCCGCGTCTGGCGAGGCGATTTTCCGCTGATTTGTCGGCATCGTGAATTTTTTGGAAGAAAGTTTTTCGGATTCCGTATTCTCACTCAAGCGGGAAGTGAAGCTTGAAGTTTTTGCTTTCGAAACTGGTTGCGTGAGTCGCTCAACAAAAGTGTTCGCTCTGGGTCCATCCGCAGCCGGCCCCGCTCCTGATGAAAAGGATTGATGGCGTGAGCGATAATATTTCGTCGACCCGCCGTTTTCCTCGGAATTTGCCTCTTTTCCCTTGGCTTCGTCCAATCCTGCCATTTTTTTCTTGTTCGCCGCAGTTTCTGCGCCCATGAGGCCGCCTTGGACTCTGCCATCACGCCCATTTGCAGTCCCATTCTCATTGCTATTGGATGAAGCCGAACTTTTATTTTTGTTCCTGCTAGTTCCGTTGCCCTTGATGCTTTCATTGCCGAGGCCTCCTCCCGCGCCACTCATGTTGACCGCCTGACCTCTTTTGAATGGAGTCAGTGTACAGACTGGCGTATCGCCACTGGAGCCCATGCTGGGTAACTCGCCAACGTCCAAGAGGCATTCCAGGTAGGTCGTCATATAAGTTTTTGTCCAGTCGCCGAGTGGCTTGTACAAGACACTCGACAAACCCAAGATCAGGACGACACCAATTGCAATCAGGAGGATGTATTCGACCGAAGCTTGACCGGATTCAGTTTTTTGTTTTTCTAAATGGGCCATCTCATTCATACTCTAACATATGAAACGAAATTTGTTGGGACTAGGTCTGTTGGTCTGCGCCTCATTCTTGGACTTTGGGCATAGAAGCGGTCTAAGCTGGGCTTACGACCTGCCGACTGCTGAGCGAGCCTTGCAGAAAACCGAATATGAGAAGGTCGTTGCTTTGCTCTCTCCAGAGGTTGAAAAGTTGGACCGAAGGGCTTTGATTACTCTTGGAAAAGCCTATAGCGCTCTCAAAAAACCCGAATCGGCGATCAAGACATACACCGCTTGTTTAGCCAGCAATCCCAAAGATTTTGAAGCAAAAACCTTGATCGCAAC
>JAYUCD010000233.1:0-3693 GCA_043740515.1 Bdellovibrio sp.
GAGGATTTCGGCCGAAATTTTGATAGCTCCTAATGGATTCCTTAAATCATGCGCAATAGACGCAAGAAAGGTGAGCCGTTGATTTTTCTGGTGAATGAGACGTTCGCTTAAATTTTTAAAACTTAAAGCGATTTCTTGGATTTCTAGAACGCCGCCGATTCCCAGCACCAGCAATGGTTCGCTAGACTCAAATAAATCGATTTGATTTTTTAGACGAAAAAAGGGGCGATAAAGAATCTGACGAAGACCGAAAACCAATCCCAGGACAACCAATGAAAATACTAAAATCGCGATCGATATAAAAAGCTCATAAGATCGCGAATGCCGATTTAACTCCCCTTCAATTCTAGCTGTTTGATCGAGATTTAGCTTTATTAATGCTTGGATATTCTGCTGTGCCTGATCGTAGACATCAGTTAGCTGTCGATACAACGATCCTGATCGGGCACCCGCGCTTCTTAAACTCTTATAGGTTTGCAAATAAAATAAGACGCTTGATTTTACCCTGCCAATCATTTGGATTTCTTCGTCCGTCGATGAATAGTTGGATATTTTCACAATATCCCGATTGAGACTTTGATCAGAAATTATAATATTATTTTTTCTTTCTTCATCTGTACGAAGCCCTTTGAGTAAAGCTTGCCGGCGATGCGCAGACAGATTTTGCAAAAGACTTTGTGCCGTTGCCACGCTCTCAACGTCTTCGACGAGTGCCTCGGTCGCGCGGTTAACTGAGGTTCGCGCATACCAAAAGATTCCGATCGAGACTGAGCCGCAAATCGTCAGAGCAATCACTCCAAGTGTCAAAAAAAGTTTGAGAGAAAATTTTATTGGTAGGCCCATGGGGAGCAGGCTCCTCTCATAAGAAAAAGAAGTCAATAACTGGTCAATAATGTTAGACGGTTTGGCGCCAATTCTGAAAAATCAAGGCGAGAGTTATTTGCCGCAGATCTCAACCAAAAAAGGGAAGGCACCTAAACGAAAAAAGGGCACCTAAACCCCGGAATAAAGGATGTAGGAGTGCTTTCCGGGAAGCGCGGCCTCAATTGCTGCTTTGACTGGAATCATTTGGGGGAAGTTTGCCCAGGGATTCATCCAACCTTCTTCGACGCGAAGGAGAAAGTGGCCGGAAGGATACTTGGAATTGGGAGCAACAAAAGCCATGCTACCTGATTTCTCCAGTCTCCCAAGGTTCACAGAAAATTCAGATTTTTCAAAGGAATAAATTAAATTTCGTTTTGATAAGGCTTTGATCACTTCACTGCAGTAGAAGCCTCGAGTCCAGGCAAATTCCGCCACTTCAAATAGATCCAGCGCCTGAGAATAAGAGATCTCACACAAACTCGCTACGCAGGCCACGGCACATCCCAGAGGATGTTCCTGGGCAACTAGGGTTGATTGAATTTTTGTCTTCATTTTCGAATTAACAATTGGACCTTCCATGCGCAAAATTTTAGCAAGTGTCATGCCGATCCGAATTGCCCCACTGCAAAAAGTTTTAGATAGGTTCCCAATCTCATTTTCAATTGTGACTTGCACCTTTGAACAAAATCTTGAAGTCATTGTTATGGATCTCTTCTTGCACTTAGCTTCAAAGAAGCATCTGCATGGAGTGAAGCAATGGAAAGCAAAATTTATATCAGTGGCATGCATTCGGGACAAAATCCTTGTTCTGGAGTAGGAATTGCGCGTTCACTTCGGAAAGCTTTTCCACAGTTGGGTATTGTCGGAGTCGATCATTGGCAGGGAAGCTCCGGCCTGCATCATGAGGATGTAGACGATGTGCTTTTGTTGCCCCAATGGAAGCAGATAGATGGTTTTAGACATGCGGCATTTTTACGTCATCTTTTAGATTCGGGAAACATTTGGATTTCGGCACTCGACGTAGAGGTCTACTGGCTCGCTCAAAACTTTGGAAGTCATCCGAATCTTTATGCGCCAAAAGGAAACGCACTCGAGTTGACGGCAAAGCCCTCAGTGAAGGCTTTCGATCAGTTGGGCTTTCATGTTCCTGAATTTATTTCCGCCTTTTCGAGCGACACCGAAATTCATTCCTTTTTGAGACACAATTCTTGGCAATGCTGGCTGAAGGGCCCCTATCATGACGCTCAAAGAATTAGCTCATGGGATGCTTTTGAATTGCATCGTGAGAAGATGCAAAAAGACTGGAAGACGTCTCGATTGTTCTTACAAAAACATAGGGTCGGCAATGAAGAGTCTATTTGTTTTTCAGCTGACCGAGGAAAACTTCTCAGCGCAATTCATATGCAAAAAAGGTTGATTACCCCTGAGGGAAAAACCTGGGCAGGACGAGTGACCCAAGTGAGCGCGGCGTTTTTTCAGTCTTTCAAAGAAGTGATCTCTCAACTCGAGTGGTCTGGGGGAGGCGAGATCGAATTCACTCGCGATCCCGATGGAAAAAAGTGGATCATTGAATGCAATCCTCGATTTCCCGCCTGGATTCATGGTTCCACTCTCGCAGGATTCAATTTGCCGGCCAAGATGATTGCTTCGGCTTGGCAGTTGCCACTGGTCGAGGCTGTTGCGAAGTATCCTTGCTTCACCAGAGTGGTGCAAGAAATTCCGGCCAAAGAATCGATTGGCCTACCAATGCCCCAAGATCCCACATTGACTGCTTGGTCAGGCGACGGACAAAAAGGAAAAGGCGGTCCTAGCCCGGCTTCTCAGATGCCACAACTTCGCGATTCAATGGATCAAAGTATAAAGCACTCGGCTGGAATAGATGGAGCTTCGAATGAGGAATTTTACAAAGAAGACAAAGAAGATTCAAAAATGGATTTCTCTGTGCTGGGAAGCCAATCCGTCCCGAACCTCTACTCTCAAGAAATTGAAAATCAAGCTCATCAGTTTTCAGGTGAGACTCCAACTCGAATTCATCTGGAAGATTGGACCTTGTCTCGATTTCAATCTCTCGTTAATTGCATCACTGCCGCTGATCGCCATCCAAAGATTTGCATTGGTTACAGCGTAAAAACCAGCGCCACCGAGGACCACTTGAAGCATGCAAAAAAATGTGGATTTCTTACCGAATGCATCAGTCAGATGGAAATTTCTACCGCTCTGAAATCGGGAGTTCCCGCCAACGAAATCATTTTGAATGGACCTGGAAAATTTTGGCCTCTGACGGCCGAACCAGTCACCGGATTGCATATGTTATTTTGTGATTCCATTGAAGAATTCAATCGGGTGATCGAAATCCCGAATATGGCAAAAATTTTAGGTTTTAGGATCCAACTTCCAAAGCTACATTCCCGATTTGGAGTTGCGGTTGACAAAATCGAAAATTTTCAAGGGATTGTGAAATGTGTCCGTAAAATCAAAGGCAAAGCGGAACTGGGTTTTCATTTCCATATGCCAAGCTGGGCAATCGGAGTTCAACGATGGAAAGAAGCCGTTCGCTCTCTGTTGACCTGGTGTCAGGCAGTTGAGCAGCTGACAGACGTGCCGATTCGTCATTTAGATTTGGGCGGCGGATTTTTTCCATCTGATCTTGAAAAGATAAACTTCAAGTGGGTTCAAGAGACCGTGAGCGAAGCAATGCCAAAAATTAAGGCTATTTATTTTGAGCCTGGACGTTCTCTAACTCAGGAGGGGGAAGCTCTGGTTTCTCGAGTTCTGGATGTTCGCCGGAACAAAGAGGATAAAGTGGCTGAAATCGTGGTCGATGCTTGT
>JAYUCD010000234.1:0-2300 GCA_043740515.1 Bdellovibrio sp.
ACTGATCAGGGTAAGGTACCCAGACAGCAGGCCGCCCAAGTGAGCCAGGTAGGCAACGTCGCCGCCATTGACGTCGGAAGTCAATAGAGAGGCCAGCTCGATGAAACCCATGATCGAGACCATGACCTTGGCTTTCAGGGGGATCACTCCGAAGGCATAGATGACTCTCTCGCCGAATAAAATTCCGTAAGCGAGGAGCAATCCAAAGATAGCGCCAGACGCTCCCATTACGGGAACGACCAGCACGGTGCTGCCGGGCTTGATGAGAAAATAAATCCATGTTCCTAAGCAGTAAATGAAAGCGGCGCCGACTCCGGTGATCAGGTAATAAGCGACGAAAAACTTTTTACCCCAACGATTTTCAAGCTCCCCGCCCAAAAACCACAACATGAACATATTGAAGACAATGTGACTGACCTGAAAGGTGTGTAAAAACATGTAGCTAAAAAGTTGCCAAATGGAAAATTCATAAAGAACTTTCCCTGGGAAAAGCGCGAACCATCGAGAAAAGGGCACTCCGGCATATTGTTCGAGCAAAACCTGAAAGCCCAGCCATACAACCACATTGATAATGAGAAGCCATTTGACGGCGGGAGTAATGCTCAAATTCATTTGGACCTGATTGCGATTCATAACGCCTTTTTTTCAGTCGAGGTTCTTGAAATAGGCTACCAGACGATCAAAGCTCATCTCAAGAGATTCGATCACGGTCTTGGTTTCCGCGACCAGAGGAAAAAAATTCAAGTCTCCGGCCCAGCGTGGAATCACGTGGTAATGCAGATGCTCAGGTATTCCAGCCCCAGCAACAGCTCCCAAGTTGAGTCCCAGGTTTAAGCCACCTGGCTGATAGACCTGCTTCAAGGCTTGGATGGCAATTTTCAGTACCCGATGCAAGTCCGAATACTCATGCTCTTTCAAATCCAGCAGATCTCCAATGTGCCGACGAGGAATGACCAGCAAGTGTCCCGAGTTGTAAGGAAATTTATTCAGGACAATCATCGAATGCTCAGATTTGTAGGCACACAAAGTCTCGAAAGCTTCCTCGGCCTTTGCAGCCGCGCAAAACACACAGCCCTCAGGATGAATCAATTTGCGAACATATTTAAATCGATCCGGTCGAAACAGAACGTCTTTTTCCAATGGCCAAATTTCTTTTCCGGCTCTGAGAAAAAGCTTAGAGTCAGCAAAAGCTTTTGCTTTTGGCTTCGAGCTTTTTTTATTTTTGGCTGCAGCTTTGGGCTTCGCTCTAGGCATTTTTTTATTTACCCCAAATTCCAGGCATCAAAAAGAGCGGGCGGTTGGAAAGTTCCGCATGAAAAACCTTGTTCACAATCTGCTCAGCAAGCTTGCTTGAACTCGAAGCATCTTCTTCGTCTCGATTCAATAAATCCAAAATTCCCGATCGCTTTTTAGGAGCTTCAAAAATTTCAAAGTGACCTTCAATATTTGCCATTTTTGCCGCCACATCGAAAGCATGATCAACGGTTCCAACTTCATCGGCCAGTCCCAACTTCACCGCACGCGCTCCCGTGAAGACCCGGCCGTCGGCGTATTGATTGACTACTTCCTTTTTCAGATTTCGGCCTTCAGCCACCGCATCTTTGAATTGCTCCCAAACTTCGTTAATCATTTCCTGAAAAAGTTGGCGCTCATCTTCGCGCATCGGTCGGTATTCAGCACCCGAGTCTTTGTATTTTCCAGTGGTGATGGTGTATCTGGAAACTTTCGCCCAATCATAAAGCTTCTCTAAATTTGCGAACTCCATGATCACACCGATCGATCCAACCAGCGCTCCAGGCGCGACAATGATTTTATCCGCAGCCACAGCCGAGTAATAAGCTCCGCTGGCCATCAGGCCTGGAGAAACCGCAACCACCGGAAGTTTAAATTCTTCTCGAGTTCGCTTGATCTCAGCAAAAATTTCCTGAGACGGCCCGACGACTCCCCCTGGCGAGTTGATTTCAATTACGATCGCTTTGATATCGCTTTCTTTGCGATACTTTTTCAGCGTTTTGAGAAATTTTTCTCCGTCCATAATAACGCCGTCTAATTTCATATGAAGAATCGAGTTCTTAGAAATCATATGAAACTTCTCAGAGCTTCCTCCGAAAAGCGCGATCGCTGAACTACCGACAAGAAAGACAAAAATCGAACCGAAGGCAAACAACAAAACAGCCAACATCAACCAAGGATTTTTTTTCATAGATGATCGCCCTTCACAGAAAAATTGCAAAGCCCATTAAAGCAAAAAGACCGGACTCCGGGAAGGAAAAGGGTGCCTTCCCTTTTTTGGTAGCGCA
>JAYUCD010000235.1:0-6478 GCA_043740515.1 Bdellovibrio sp.
CTTTCAAATCGTAGCCGGCTGTTTGATCCGGGATGAAAACAGGTGAGCCGAGCAGAGTCACTCCCCAAGGAATCGAAGATTCATCCGCCTTGAGGTTGAGAAAGATGCCAGTCAATCCTTGTTCCTCTGGCATTAAGGGATTCCACAAAAACAGCGGCTGATACATGCCCAAATGAAAACGTTCGTCGAGTTCATTCCAATTCATCTTTTTTCGGCCAAGGATCAGCGCTTGTTGTTTCCAGAACAACTGAGTGACGTTGAGATAGTTCAGTACGGAAGCATCGGGTGAAACCATGCCTCGAACTTGAGCGTGAAGTGTGTCGTCCAACTCGCCAGTGCTTGTTTGATTTCCCATGGTGTCCAAGCCACCGCTGAAAAGTTGGAAATCCTTCTTTTCTGTGAGGTGATAATCTGGGCTGATAAAGCCGGCTTCAGATAAAGACAGGCTGCCTTGGGTGGCAGCCCAGGAAGGAACAGCAATCAATAGAAGGAGGCCTGTGATCGGGGCCCGAAAGATAGACTTCATCATGGACTGACTACTTCAAGATCAGGACCGGGCGGCTTGCGTTTAGACCGGGGGCTGGGTCATAATTCTTAGGCACATGCCGTTTTTTGGCAGCCTTTTTCGGACCACCGAAGGGCAGTTGAAAAAGGCGAGTGATAGAAAAAATAAAGGCTCGAAATGTTCCAGCACCGGCAAAAAATTTTGTTGATCCGCTTTTCCAGCTTCGGTGATGTCACCCAAGCTTTGAGTTTGCCGACTCGTTTGGCTGAGCTTTCTCTGGGTGAAGGTGAAAATTCCGGAGAAATTCACTGGGTGACTCGCCAAGAGTTTACTCCATTGCTCAGTGGACATCCATACCTTGCGAAAATTTGGAGTTTGGATCGCAGCACTGGGTTCTTGGGACTGTTGCAATTGATTCGGCAGCTGCAAAAAGAGCGCTTCACTCACATTTATGATGCTCACAATAATTTGCGCTCGCACCTCATCAGTTGGTTCCTCAGGCCGCCCTTGGCCCTCACGCGAATTTTTGATCCCCCTTTGATTTTACGAAAGTCTCAAAGACGTTGGAAACGGTTTTTGCTGTTTCGACTTCGCATCAACCGATTTCGAATGCCTTTTTCGGGCCAGAGAGATTTGCTCGAGCCGCTGAAGGCCTGGGGACTTTCGGAGGAGCTTCCGCCCGCACCGCAACTGCTAGTGCCCGACTTGGCGATTGAAAAAGTGAAAACTTTACTGCAATTTTTGATTGGTCATGAAGATTTTGTAACGGTTGCTCCTTCGGCGGCGCATTTGCTCAAGCGCTGGCCGGTGGATCATTATAAACAGCTTTTCGCAATTTCTAATAAATACAAATTTATTTGCCTTGGCGGAGACGAAGATCAGTTTATCGATGAGCTTGTTAAAGTTGATCCCGCTCGAGTTTTCAACCTGGCAGGAAAGTTATCCATGCTCGAAAGTGCCGCCGCTGTTTTTTTGTCCCGAGGTTTGATCACCAATGATACGGGCCTTTTGCATGTCGCCGAGCAGATTGGAAAAAGAACGATTGCCCTGATGGGACCTGCACCTTTTGGATTCCCGTCTCGCGAGAGCACGCGGATTCTTCAATTGGAGTTGGCTTGTCGTCCTTGTAGCAAGCACGGACAAGGGCCTTGTGTGAACGAAAAATTTCAGCGCTGTTTGGTTGATATCACTCCGCTTCAGGTTTTGCAGGAGCTTGAAAAATGGTGATCACCGACTGGTTGATTTTTTTATTTTACCGCTGGCTCGCTTTGCCTTTTGCGATTGGCTTGCTGAAACTTTTTTCTGGACTCTTGCCAGATAAAATGCGCGAAGTGATCTCGGATCGGGACTATAAAAATCTCCAGGCGCTTCCGGCAAGACCCATCTGGATTCATGCATCCAGCGGAGAAATTGAATACGCCAAATCAGTCATTCGAATTTTGAAAAATGAATTTCCGCAAATCCCGATTCTGGTAACTTATTTTTCCCCATCAGCCAAAAAATTGATTCAAAAATTTCCCGGGATTGATCTTGCCATGGCATTGCCTTGGGATCTCTCTGTTTCGGTTGAGAAATTTTTGAATTTTTACAAACCCCGCGCTTTTCTTGTGGCCAGGACCGATGTCTGGCCTGAGCTCGCTCGCAATTTGAAAAAACGTGAGATTCCCTCTGTTTTGTTTGCCGCCACTCTGTCAGATCAAAGCTCTCGTCAGGGATTTTTTTCAGGAGCGCTGACTCGGGTCGCGTTGAACTCTCTGACCCAGATTTTTTGCGTGAGTGAGGAGGATTGTGAAAATCTCACAGCTCTTTCAATTGAGACTCCCATTCAAGTCGTAGGTGACACACGGTTTGATCAGATCCTGCACCGTCTGCAATATCCGGCGGCGGTGAAAACCGCATTGAAACCGGATTCCAATGAAAAAATTTGGGTGTGCGGATCAACTTGGCCTGAGGATGAAGAATTCTTAATCGAAAGTTTCAAAGATTGGATCGCACACGACGGTCGAGTGATTCTTGCTCCTCACGAATTTTCAGAGGAGCGCTTGCTCGCTTTTGAAAAAATATTTCTGACTCAAGGCTGGAGTTACGAACGCTACACTCTGGCCGATCGATGGAGCTCACAAATTTTGTTGGTTGATCAAATCGGCTGCTTGCAGGAGCTTTACTCTTGGGGCTCGGTGGCCTTCGTGGGCGGTTCGTTTAAGGACAAGGTTCACAGCGTGATGGAGCCTCTCTGCGCGGGACTTCCGGTACTGGTCGGCCCTTATCATCTGAACAACCGCGAGGCTTTTCAGTTTCAGCATGTTTTGCTTTCGCCTCCAGGTTTGTTCGCAGTCAACGTCGTGCAGAGCTCTGAAGACATTCGGGCTATTCTCGAACTGAGCAAATCTGTGGCCACTCCCCAAGCGGCTTTGCTAACCAAAGTTCAGCAGTGTTCCGGCGCGACCTTAAGCCTGCTGGCCTGGGTTCGCGACCAGCTAAAAATCTGATTTTTTTATTTTGAAATGCAAAGTGCAGTCGATTTTGATTTCATTCCTCGAGAACTCCTCTGAACAATGTGACGACTCCCAAATTCACCAAAAGTTCGAAGAAAAGGCGCTGGTGGGCCCCTGTCGAAATCTTTGACAGCCCGAAGCGCCTGTCTTGCACTTATCGATGTTTGAGCCAAAGCACGAATCTTGAAATCCCATGCCTAGGCGAGGAGTACAGCTTCCCATGTTCCGACGAATTCTGGCGATCTCATTAATGGCTACTTTTGTCTTGAGTTTGGTACTCAACGAAACTGCTTTGGCTGCGTCTTCGGCGACCTCGGCATCTGCTCCGGCAGCAGTCACGTCGAGCGAAAGATTTGAAAAATCGAAAAGTGTCTTTCAAGGCAGCTGGCTTTTGTCTCTCGGAGCAAAGCGCTTTCAAGATGAGTTCAATCAGAAGTCCACCACGGACTTAATGATCGGCGCCAATCTGTCGTATCAGCCGTTGGAACTCATTCAGTTCCGAGTGCTTCCGACTTTTCGATCAACCAATGGCTACACTCAAACTGTCGAGGAGAATTCGGGAAGTTCAGGCAAATTGTTGCTGAGAGAAGCTTCGGCCAGTGCAACACTGAAAATGTTTGGATCTTCGATGCTGGGACAATTGTCAGCCGGGGCTCTAAATGAACAAGCAGAGAATGGGGATTTATTGTTCGCCGATGATATTTCTTTTCCGGCGGCTCACTTGAGCCTGAGCTCGAATCCCGATTCCATTTTCGTTGGCGGAGTGCAAGGCCAGACGGCTGTCGTCACCGCCTCCAGCCTTTCGACTCAAACTCAAAATTTTGAAAAAACTCCGACCTTTCAGTCAGCCCAAGTTTTTTTGAAACTGCAAAAAACTATACTGGAAGCAAATCTTTCAGGCGGAGTTTTCCAATTTGAAAATCTGCCCATGTCGGTGGCCACCAAAGCCGGACTGCTGGGAAATACGGTAACTTCCATCACAGCACAAGATTCCGTTTTCAAATATGCCTACAGAGGATCCATGGCGAAAGGTGATGCCAAACTTTATTTCAGTCGCTCCATTTCAAGTGGAGTGATTGCCCGATGGGTGCAAAACCGAGAGGCGCCGACATCCTTAAATCAGGCAAGCTCGATGGAAATTTACTCGGAATTGGATCTCAGTCGAAGTTTTCAACTTCGACCTTTCTATGATTTTTTTCGAATCGAATCCGATGCTCTGGTTTCTAGCTTCAATCCCGGAGCTTTGAACAGCAACAGAGTTGGCTACTTGGCCGGGGTTCAAATGAGCTTGCAGAAATTAGTCCGAATCACTTTGTCTGGTGGCGAGCGCGATGTTCTTTTGCTCTCACCCACACAAAGTCGTGAACGATTATGGAATATCAAACTGGAGACTTTCGATGTTGCGATTTAATTTGGTTCCTAGACTGCAATCGCTTGGTGCCTCGATTCTTTGCTTGAGCTTTCTGGCATCTTGCTCCCTGCCACAGCCGCAAGACTCGAAAGACTCCGGAAATTCTGCAACATTTTTTATTGAAAAAGCGAGCGTTGCTTCGATATCTCAACAATTGGATCCCAAAATTTCAATTCCCGTTTCGAAGTCATTTAACTTTACCGCTTGCTTGAAAGACAATCAGTTTTCTAAAGCGGTGATTCGCCATGAATTTTCCATCCAAGGCGGGAGCGCTCCTCAGGCAGCCACTTCTGATGCCAACGGCTGCATTGTTTGGAACGAGCAAATCACTTACAATCATCTCGCACCAGCTAAATTTATCGAAGTCCAAAGATCTTTGGAAACGCACGGTTTTCAAAAAGGTCAGCGGAAGATCTCTTATGCGATCAATCCATGGGAAGACAAAGGTTACTCTTTGCTGGACACAAAACTGACTGATTATGTGAAACTTTCTGAATCGGCCGACAGCTTCACTGGTAAAAATGCAGTCCTAGCACCTCTGTCGATGGAAGATATGATATTGACGGTCACTGAGGATTCCATCTCTGAAAAGGGAGTGAATTTATCGATCTCACTGAGCGGGCCTGTGAGTTTGGCAATTTTGAAAACAGCAGGACACCTGGTGTACGAGCCGTTGACCTTTGGACAGTTCGAGGCGGAAATCTCTCTGATCAGTTCCCTCAGTGAAAATAAAAAAACAAGAATCAGAGCCTTGTCAGCACCGGTACGAGTTCGAGGGCAGATTGCCGCCAATGTTTTGAGCCTGAAAACAAATATCATTTTGGGACCTTTAACAAAATATGGGCAAGTCCAACTGGGTTTGCGATTGAAGGCTGTTGAAACAACCTTACCTATTTCTCAGTACGAAGCTGTCTACCCGATTGCTGAATACGATCAGATCAAAGGCAAATTCGTTTTGCATGCTCAAAATTCTTCGATCAGCTCAAAGCCAGAAGCAGACAAGGCCAATACTTTTCATCTCGACAATTACTTGCAGGGTAATTTGAGCGGTGCTGGGGACGACCAAGCCCAAAAACCCGACGGACCAAACTCACAAAGCGTGCAAATGGCCAGAGTCATTGTGTCTCCTCTCAAATTTTCGTCGATTGGTTTTCAGAATACTACGGCATTGAAGCGCAGAAAGGTTTTTTCTATCACGGCTTGCATGAATGGACCGATCGATAAAAAGGTTTTGGCTTCACAAACTTTTAGCGTCACGAAATTGGACCTGAAAATGGAAAATATCACTTCCAATGAATACGGCTGCATTATCTTTGATGACTCTTTCTCTTTTGATTTTTTAGGCAAAGAATGTTGGATGGACGGACAGATCCGAATTCAAAATAAAAATTTGAGCATGGATCAGATTTTGAAATTGAAGCTTAATCCATGGGATTCGGGTGAATCCTCTGTGCGAGATATCCGCGGCATGACTGAGCAGAAATTGAGCTGTGCCGAAGGCGACAGTCACCTTCTCTTGAGCAATTACAATTTTGACAAACGAAACAACAATCAGTACTCGATCGACTCTTTTATGAACCTAAAAATTCAGAAAGAAGTGATTTTGCGACTACAACCTCGCTTGAAACGTCCAAGCTTGACCGACCCCACCGGATTCGAAGAGGTGCCGCTGCCAAATGGAAAATATCTATTGAGATGGGCTTTGACATCATCACAGGTTCAAACTTTTCAGAAGCCAGAGGCGGATTTTTATCAGGTTCAATCGAAAATTGTTGAAGTTCACGGCGCTGGGACCATTTCAGAATCGGTTGTCTTTGAAACTCCAGATTTGAAGTCGATCGGCAATACCGGCCAGATTCTCATCGAGATCATGCCGGTCGAAACAAATGGATTGAGTCAGTTGCCGATCCGAACTTTTCGAGGTCCTCTTATTTTGGCTAACAGCACAGAAGGCGCGAATCTCGAAGTGCTTCAAGAATCTAAAAAATCTTTGATCGAGAGCCTAGCTCTCATTCAGCAAACTCGAGATAATCAGAAAGCTTTGCTTTTGAAAGATTTGGCAAAGAA
>JAYUCD010000236.1:0-2635 GCA_043740515.1 Bdellovibrio sp.
CCCGCTTTGGCAGCCGCATAATTGGTTTGGCCGAAGTTTCCATAGAGGCCAACGACGCTTGAAATATTGATGATTCGTTTGTGAGTTGATGCCGCATTGAATTTCTCGAAAAGAGCTTTTGTGACATTGAATAAGCCTGAAAGATTCGTTGAGATGACTGCGTCCCAATCTTCATGCGCCATTTTCGCAAAAGATTTATCGCGAGTAATTCCCGCATTGTTGATCAAAATATCAACCGGCCAAGGCAAACTAGCGACCGCTTGACTGCAAGAATCTTTGGAAGTGACATCTACTTTGGCGAAATGAACTTGGTCTTTGAAAGAGGCGAGCTCTGATTTGGCGACCGCTAAGGCCTGGTCGCTATAATCCCAGATCGAAACCTTTGCTCCGGCACTCAAAAACTGATGCACGATCTGGAATCCAATCCCTTGAGCTCCGCCAGTGATCACAGTGTTTTTGTTTTTGAAGTCGAAATTTAAATTAGCCATTATTTAAGTCTCCGTTTTTGATGGAGTCTGTCTATTTCATAGTGCAAATGCGTAAGTCAAAAAGATTCCTCTAGAATTTGCGCCTAGTTAGAGCGACTACTCTATTAATTTTCGTTGCAAGATTCTGAGAATTTGGCCAAATACCGGACGATTCAAGGAGTTAGCATGAGAAAAGCAACAATCGCCGGCACAGGAATGTATGTTCCTGAAAAAGTTATTACGAACGAGTTTTTTAATAAACTTTATAATAAAGACATTGATACTTTTTTACGGGAGCAACGAAATATTTTTGAACGCCGATTTATGGCGGACGACCAGGCAACTTCGGATTTGATTATTCCAGCTGCTGAAGAAGCACTTCGCAATGCTGGGATCACGGCGAAAGATGTCGATCTGATTGTCGTAGCAACCGATACTCCTGACTATATGTCTCCATCAACAGCGGCAGTTGTGCAGTTCAAGTTAAAGGCTTCTAACGCTGGGACTTTTGATATCAATTCGGCCTGTGCTGGCTTTGTAACTGCCGTCGACCTTGCGGCGAAATACATTGCGGCTGACCCTAAATATAAAAATATTTTAGTGGTTGGCGCCTACGGTATGAGTAAATATTTAAACTACGATAATTTTCGGATTGCGACTTTGTTCGCAGACGGCGCAAGTGCCGCGGTAGTTCGGGCTTCCAGCGATGAAACTGGAGTCTTGGCTTCAGAGCTTTTCACCGATGGGCAATATCATGATTATATGGGAGTGTATGGCGGCGGAACTCACATGCCGATCACTCATCAGGTCGTCGAGAGCAAGGGTCATCTACTTAATTTTGCGAAAAAAATTCCCATTGAGACCAATGGAACTCATTGGCCTCGTCTGACCAATCTGATTCTGGATCGCATTCACAAGAAGCCGGAACAGATCCAGCATTTCTTTTTGACTCAGATCAATATCAATAGCATCAACGAGGCTCTGGACAACTTGAAACTACCGAGAAGCCTCTCGCACAACATCATGGACCGTTTCGGCTACACAGGCTCTGCTGCTGTGGGAATGTGTATCGCGGATGCGGCTCGGGCCCATAAGTTGAAAAAAGGCGATTTGATTTTTATGTTGGGCTCTGGCGGCGGGCTTTCGATGGCGGCGCTAGCGATGGAGTGGTCTTACGACACCTAATTAGAAAGAGCAAAAAGCTTAACGAGGATTGTATAATGGAAGAGCAAAATCGATTTGAGTTGGATTGGCTCCAAAAATGGAATCAGTATTCGCCAGCAGCGATAGCTCTTCAAGATGGAGACACGGGACGGACTCTGACCTATTCGCAGTTTTTCCTGAAAGCCTGCCGAGGCGCTGCCGAGCTGAAAAGTAAATTTGGCATTCAGCCAGGCGACCGAGTTGCGGTGCTTTCGACCAATGAACTTGAATATGTTTTTCTATTCTTCGCTCTGCAACGCCTTGGAGCCACTTTGGTACCGGTCAATTTTCGCCTCACTTTAAGAGAAATTGATCACATCATTTCGGACTGCGAACCAAAGCTGGTTGTGCACCAATCCGAATTTACAGAAATTGTGAAGCATCTGGCCTTTCAAACTCAGAGCGTTTTGTTGTCGAAGCTTTCTTTTGATGAGGTTGAATCTTCTGAACTGAAATTTCAATCCACAGCAAAAACTGCGGCCATGATTATTTATACATCGGGAACCACGGGCGCGCCTAAGGGTGCTGTGATTTCCCATGAGATGATTTTTTGGAATTCAGTCAATACAACTTGGCGGCTGAATATTTCTCAAGATGATTGCACAGTTATTTTTCTACCTTTCTTTCACACCGGTGGCTGGAACGTTTTGACGACTCCCTTTTTGCACCGTGGAGCCAAGATTGTCCTGTTAAAAAAGTTTGATGGAGATCAAATCCTCGAGTTGAGCGAAAAGGAAAAGGCGACCTTGCTGTTCGGAGTGCCAACCACAATGGACATGATGGCGCGGTCTAACACTTTCCCGACCAGAGATCTCTCGCACATTCGCTATGCCATTGTTGGCGGCGAGCCGATGCCTCTGGAGCTCATTCACATTTGGCATCAAAAAGGAATCCCTATTCGGCAGGGCTACGGCCTCACTGAATTTGGTCCAAATGCCTTTTCACTGAATGAACAAGATGCCTTG
>JAYUCD010000237.1:0-3959 GCA_043740515.1 Bdellovibrio sp.
TTTTCAAAATTTAATTTCTTGAGATTTTCCTGAAGCTTGGTTTCCAAGTGCAAATGAGCCGCATAAAGCTCACTGCCTGAGGGAAGATCCATTGGAAGCTCTCCGGTGAAGCGAGTGTAAATCCGGTCCCATTCCATGGATTCACCTGGCTTCAAAACATAAGCTGCCAACTGAGAATCCCAAACTCCTACAGGATTTGTCGGTTGGATCAGATGCCAAAAAGTTTTCAAGTCGAAGCCTTGCCACTGAAGCTGCATTTGATCGGATATTTTTCCCAGATCCGAAGACTGCCCACCCAGCGCAAAAACCTTGCGGTCTTTGGCAACATACAAGCCTTGGTTGGAAACAAATCCCCAGACCAAATCCTTTGCCTTCAGATGCGAAGTCAGTTCAGAGATCTCAATCGATTCTTGAAGATAATGGGAGGACTGTTTTTCAGCCTCTGTGCGAGGTTGTACAGTTTCGACAGGAGCATGAGCAGAGCGGAAGTTCGGAAAGGTTTGCTTTTTCGCGGTCTCACCGGCTTTGGGATCGGCTTCTTTCACATCCAGATTCCAGATATTTTTTTCCAGAGCTTTGAAATTTAACTCTTCTAAAAATTGAGTCAGTTCTGCTTTTTGGAAAGGCTGTCTCAGATACTTCGTGATGTCCGCATCAATTTCAACATCGCAGACAATCGTCGAAAGCTTGCGGGATAAAAAAGCGTTGTCTTTATCTTTGATCAACTTTTCTTTGAGAGCTCCCTTGATCTGATCGATATTTTTGTAAATTCCCTCAAGATTTTTGTACTCTTCCAGAAGCTTTTGCGCGCCCTTCGGGCCGATGCCAGCCACACCGGGAATGTTGTCCGAGGCGTCCCCAACCAAAGCCAGATAATCGATGAACTGTGATGGCGGGATTCCCCATTTCTCAATCGCACCTTGAGTGTCGATTTGGACTGACTTCATTGTGTCGTACAGGAAGACATGTTTTTCCAACAGCTGCGCAAAATCTTTATCGCCGCTGACGATGTAAACTTCGAGATCGTTTTTTCTTCCGATGTGTACAAGTGTGCCAATCAAATCATCGGCCTCATAGGAGGGAACCTCGAGAGACGCGATCCCCATCACATCAGCAATTTTTTTGATGTAAGGAATTTGCGGCACGAGGTCTTCGGGCATTTCGGTTCGGTGAGCTTTGTACTCGGGATAAATTTCTTTTCGGAAAGATGGTTCTTTGCGATCGTAACAAAACACCAGGTAATCCGGACTTTCATCTTTGATCAATTTCATGATCATCGAGAGATATCCGTAGATAGCATTGGTTGGCATTCCCGTGCTGGAGCTCAGAGGACGAACTGCATAGAAGGCGCGGAAAAAAAGCGAACTGACGTCGACGATAAACATCTTTTTCATGCTTACCGTCTACCATTGAAAGGATTTACTGATCGAGAAATTTTCGGCGGATTGTGATTCTGTCAACCTGCAGAAGATCTCCCTCAGAAAAAAAATTCTCAGAGAGAGAAACGCAGGCCACTTCTTCAGCTGTCGAGTCCGCTAAATTGAAAAGCATTTCTAAAATGGCCTCCGAGTACTCGGATGGTGATTCAAGATCCATTTCCCACTGGCTGACTTGTTCTGATTTGACGGAAAGCCTTCGCGCCAAGTCAGATCGGCTCCATCCCATTCGCAAACGAAGCCCGCGTATTCTTATTCCATCCCATATTGTTGTCATAGCAGCCGATTCTAAATAGGAAACAAAACTCTGTCAACTTTAGAGTTTTTGCTCAATGTTAAATCTTTGTTATTCCTCAGAAAAAACGAAGACCAGATCTCGCTCATCGACCAGGTCGTAATTATCCAAAGCTTGATGTTGCATGTAGATGGGATCTTTTGCCATTTTTAACTGTTTGCTCAGCTCGGTGATCTGCCCACGCGCCGCTACAATTTGGCTTTGGAGAAAATTTTGATCACGGTGCAGTCGGTAGAGTTGAAAAAATCCACCATTGAAGAGCAAGCTCACAGTTGCGAAAATCAAACAAAGAATCAGAACCTTAAAGGGCTGTAAAAGTAATTTCATGAGCTATCAGTGTAGAAAAATTAACGAAAAGTTTCCACTCTCGCGAGCCGGCTCGATCGAAACTGGGCTTTAGCTCGAGCTCGACTTTTGTCGGCTCAGTTGAAAAATTATTGGAAGGCGCTGCGGCCCCAGTATTTGCCCAAACCACCGAGCATCTCTTCGATTCGCAGGAGCTGATTGTATTTGGCAGTTCTTTCGCTTCGGCACAAGCTGCCGGTTTTGATTTGATGGCAATTCATTGCGACTGCCAAGTCAGCGATCATCGAATCTTCCGTCTCACCACTTCGATGCGACATGACAGTTCGATAACGATTTCGTTGGGCCAAGGACACAGCTTCAGCTGTTTCAGTCAGAGTTCCAATTTGATTGACCTTCACCAACAAGGCATTCGCCGCGTTTTCTTCAATTCCTCGAGCCAGCCGCTTTGGATTGGTCACAAACAAATCATCTCCGACCAATTGAAGTTTCGTACCCATGGAAGCCGTCATTTTTTTCCAAGAATCCCAATCATCTTCTGAAAAGCCATCTTCGATGCTGATCAAAGGATATTTTTCACTCCAACTTTTATAAACGGATTGCAATTCTTCTCCGGAAATTTGTTTGCCATCCCATTTGTATTTCCCTTTTTCGAACATCTCAGTGGCAGCTACATCGAGCGCCAAGAAAACATTTTCTCCCGGCCGATAGCCTGCTTGTTCGATGGCTGCCACCAAGAGCTTCATGGCTTCTTCATTGGAAGGAAGCTTCGGCGCGAAGCCACCTTCATCGCCAACAGCTGTACTCAAGCCTTGCTTTGCCAAAATGCTTTTTAGAGTGTGAAAGATTTCTGAACCAGCACGCAGAGATTCGGCAAAAGACTCTCCAACCAATGGAACAATCATAAACTCTTGCACATCCAAGCCATTGTTCGCATGCATTCCGCCGTTTAATACATTCATCAGTGGCACTGGCAGTTTGTAAGCTTGAGAACCACCAACATAGCGGTACAAAGGAAGTCCTGTGTCTATGGCACCTGCTTTGGCGCAGGCTAAGGACACTCCCAAAATCGCGTTGGCGCCAAGATTGGTTTTGTTTTCTGTACCGTCAATTTCTAAAAGCATTTTGTCGATAGCGATTTGATCGGTCACTTCACTGCCTAAAATTTCAGGAGCAATTTTTTCTTTGACGTTCTCAATGGCTTTGAGAACACCCTTTCCAGAATATCTTTTTTTATCTCCATCTCGCAGTTCACAAGCCTCATGCGCTCCAGTTGAAGCACCGCTTGGAACAGCTGCTCGACCCATGCCACCCATGGCTGTGAGAACGTCGACCTCAACTGTGGGATTGCCTCGGCTATCGAGAATTTCACGAGCGGTGATCGAAATAATTTCAGACATGCGTTTGAACCTCGGAGGAATTTTTTGATTGTAATTTTAAATGAGAAGTCTGGGAGTCAGAATGAGTCTCCACCAAAATTTCTCGACTGTCCTGAATGATCCGCGGGAACTGCGATTTCACACGCTCCCAATCCGTTCGCCTCATGGCCTCTTTCACTGCGGGCTTCATGCGATCTTGGCCGATCAGCATGGTAATCAATTGTTGAGCTCGCACCATGTAATCTGAAAGCTTGGCAAAGTTTTGCTGTAAAGCTTGGATCGAGTGATCAGGCAAAGTCTCCAAACCACGAACGACGTCATGTAAAATCTCCTCGGAAGCCGTGGCGATTCGCAAAGGAGCAATCTGAGAATTCGGCGACTCATGCCCGATTTGTGACTCCAAGTCTCGTTGGTACTTGGACAAAAGTTCATTGCGATCCTGGAGATCACGATTTTTTTCTTCCAATTCTTTTTGATGAGTCTCAAGCGAAGCCACCACTGAGCGCAAAAGCTCGGGCGAAATTTGATGACCAGGATCTTGCTCAA
>JAYUCD010000238.1:0-2208 GCA_043740515.1 Bdellovibrio sp.
GAATTGTTTCGGATGATCAGGGACAAGTGATCTTTGTCGATGCTCCCGGGGTCTTGAAAGCAGCCAAAGGATTGAACGCCTTTCTTACTCAGGAAGCCGAGGATGTGATCAAGCAATCCGATTTTTTGATCGCCGTGCTTGCGCTCGATACAGCAAGTAAGGAGCAGGCGGAAGAAATCATCAAAATGGTTTCTGAATCTGGAAAGCCTTGGATGACCGTGATCACGAAAGTTGATTTGACGGAGTTCATGCGAAGAATTGCACCGCTTCGAGATTTATCACTGAAACATAAAAGTTGTTTGGGTATCGTCGAGATGTCTTCAAGCTGGAGAGATGATGCAAAAGCGGCTCGCGCGGAAATTTTGCGAATTTGTCTGACGAAACTTCCAGACACGCCGAAGCCTTTGTATGACATCGAGCTTTTCACTCCGCATAACACGAAAGATTTGGTGTGTGAAATCATTCGAGAGCAGTGCTTCGAAGTTTTGCATCATGAAATTCCCTATCAAATCGCCGTTCGAATGGTGAAATTTGATGAAGCCGATCCAAAAATGCCAAGAATTCATGCCGAAATTCTGGTTTCTCGGGACAGCCACAAGCCGATTCTCATTGGCAAAGCGGGTGCTACCATCAAGGAAATTGGTATGTTGGCGCGAAAAGGCATCGAGAAAATGATGGGACAAAAGGTTTATTTGGGGCTTGAAGTTTCGGTGCGAGATGATTGGTCAGAGAATAAAAATATCATGAAGGAGCTGGGTTATGTCGTGGAATGAAACCTCAAGTCTAACGACATTGCCGAAAGTGGCGATCATCGGTAGGCCCAATGTTGGAAAATCAACTCTGTTTAATATTTTGACTGACTCACGTAAATCAGTCGTGAAAAATCAACCGGGAGTGACGAGAGATATCATTGTTGAACCCTGCGAAATTTGGGGAAAGCATTTTGATCTCATCGACACCGGCGGAATCACCGAGGCCCACGATACGTTTTCGCAGTTGATTCGAGAGCAAGTCACCGAATTTTTGGAAATGGTCGATTTTCTTTTGGTCGTTATGGACGGAAAATCTGGTTTGATCCCTGAGGACCGAGAAATTTTAAAAATCGCACAGATGACGGGAAAACCATTTCTGTTAATCGTCAACAAAGTGGATCAAGGGCATTTGGAAGACATTGCCACCGCCGAATTTTATGAATTTGGCGAGGATGTGTTAGCGACAAGCTTTGAGCAACGTCGAGGAATTTCTGAAGTTCTCGAGTGGACTCACAAGATGCTGCCTGAAGACGTGGAGCAGCTCAAAGAAGGGGTGACGATTGCGATCGTCGGAAAACCAAATGTGGGAAAGAGCTCCATGGTCAATGCGCTTTTGGGGGAGAAGCGGATGTTGGTCTCTGAGATTGCAGGCACAACGATTGATTCGGTGGATACTCCCTTTGTCTACAACGGCAAAAAATACATTCTTGTCGACACGGCCGGCTTGCGCCGAAGTGCGAAGCGAGAAGAGCATCTGGAAATCATTTCAGCTTTCAAATCTCAAGAGAGTATTCGCCGGGCTGATCTGGTGCTTTTGATGATTGATGGAACGGAGGGCCCGAGCGATCAAGATGCGCGGATCATGCAATCAATCCTGGAAGATCACAAAGGTGTGATCTTAGTGGCCAACAAATCCGACATTGGAAAATTAGAAATTCCCGAGTACCGAAAGACTTTCAAGGAGCAATGTGAGCAGGTCTTTCACTTTTTCACCGATGTGCCGATTGTGTTTACTTCAGCAAAAACAGAAAACGGTCTCGATGATTTGCTTGCGATGGTGGAGAATATTTCAGGTAAACTGAATAAGAAGATTTCGACGGGAGAATTGAACAGTTTCTTCTTCAATGTGATTCGGCGGGCGCCCGCTCCAGTGTGGGGAATTAAGAACGTGAAATTTTATTATATCACTCAAACTATGCAGACACCGCCTTCGTTCATTGCTTTTGCTAATCATCCAGACGGAGTTCATAACTCTTATCGACGATTTATTATCAAGCATATGAAAGAGGAATTTGATCTCGGCGGGATTCCAATTCGAATTTTTGTGATGAAGAGCAAAGGAAAGAGCTAGTGCCGAAAAGAAGTTCGTGGAGCACTCGCTTTGGATTTTATCTGGCCGCCATCGGTTCGGCTTGTGGCTTGGGAAATCTTTGGCGCTTTCCTTACATCGTCGGTG
>JAYUCD010000239.1:0-3960 GCA_043740515.1 Bdellovibrio sp.
CGCCACTAGCACTTTGCTGATGCAGAATCTTCGAGGCCAATCAGTCGTCGATCGAAAAGCTTCGACCTGGAGGGGCCTCATCAGTCAGTCGATTCAGTGTTAGATTGGGAACTTTGATGCTCTCTTTTGTTTTCACAACTTTGATCACTCCCAGTCGACCTTCAACTTTGAGACCTTCGATTGTTTGAAGGAATTCGAAAAGTCCTAGAACCTGATTTTTCCCCGTAAAGCTTGTGGTGTAATGAATCCCAAAGACATAGAGCTCGGCGTTCACATTCATCAAATCGAAAATCTTCTGGAGTGAGGTGTGAAGGTCCCGAGAATAAGAAATGACTCCGAATAAATCCGTGATCAAATCTGCCTTTTGCCACTGCTCCGTTTGTTGCGATTCGAAAGCGCCTTCTCGGATTTCAAGTTTGCCGTTAAATTTTGCGGGTGAAAACCATCGGTCGATTTTGTAAGCGACGGCTGTTGTCTTTGCAGCCAATCTTGGATTAGTAAATGTTTTAAGATAGTCAACTTGGGCATTGGCTTTTCCAGCTCCCAAATCAACCCAGTGTTGATCTGATCTTAAGGCTTGAAGCTGGGAAAAAAAGTCTTTTTGAAAGTGCTGTTTGTAAGCGAGCAAATTTCGACCGGTGACAAATGAGTTCTTTTCGACTCGAGCTGTGACGGCCCAATTTTGTGTGAAGACTTCGTGGCAACTGGTCTCGCCAAAAGCTTTTGAATGCGTGAAAATCGACAGAAGAACGACAGCTGAAATCGTCAAAGTAGTCGACAGTTTGCCATTCGAGGGCTTGATCAAATTCATCATCTGTATTCCTTTGGCGGACCGAGGCTCAACCATGGTCTCTGCCTAGCAGAGTTCAAGAAGCATTCCCAATTGATTTCGCCTAGGGCTCAGATTAGAATCTAAATAAGATGTGCGCAGTTTATACGATCCGTATCTCCGCGAGCGATTTGCAGGCAAGTTTTGATTCCATCAGAACTTTGATTAGC
This sequence comes from Bdellovibrio sp., assembly GCA_043740515.1. Lineage (GTDB taxonomy): Bacteria > Bdellovibrionota > Bdellovibrionia > Bdellovibrionales > Bdellovibrionaceae > 21-14-0-10-47-8. Next base: position 1,000 of record JAYUCD010000239.1, read on the forward strand.
CAATTTAATGACCGAATCTTACCTTACAAAAAAGCTCCTATTCTTTTTCAAGAAGGCCCCCAGCAAATTTTCAAATTGATGAATTTCAGTTTGATTCCCTCATGGTCAAAGGATCCAAAGGTCAAATGGGCGACTCACAATGCGAGAATGGAAACCTTGCTCGAAAAAGCGACCTGGAAAAAACTGGTGGCTCGAAACCGGTGCCTGGTTCCTATTTCGACTTTTATTGAACCCATTTACACCGGACCGCTTGCAGGCAATATGGTGAGCTTCACGGATCAAAGAGAAAAGCTGCTCTTGGCGGCGGGCCTTCACGATTCGTGGACCAACAAGGAAACGGGAGAGGTGATTGATTCTTTTGCGATTATCACATCCGATCCTCCGAAATTTATTGGCGACACGGGCCATGATCGCTGTCCAGTTTTTTTGACCAAGAGTGCTTACCGAGCTTGGATTGAAGTCAACCGAGACGACACGGATGACTTCTGCATGGATATTTTGCAATCATCGCGCAAAGATTTTGATTTCAAAGCTGAGGTCGACCGACCCATGGCTGCTGGCTGGAAAAAGAGAATTCCAAAAAATTAGTTTTATTCGAATAAGTCACTGCGCAGGATCACTCAATCCGTAGCAAAAACTTTTCGGTAAATTCCAATTTTGCCCGTGCACATTTCCCACTCCATCAATCAGCGAGTATTTGCGGCTGCGCACATCGCCTCGCCACTGCGGCTTGGTGTCTTGCAAGCGAATTTCAACCAGAGCTTTCAGTGAAGTGACCTCATCTGTGATTCCATCTTGAGCGATTTTACTTTCCCACTCTTGAAATCGCGATTCCGAAATGGATCCATTTTGTATGATGATATCCAACATCAACAGATAAGCCCGCAAATCCTTGTAGCGGATTCGTTGCAGATATCTCATTGCTTTCAAATGATATTTCAGAGCTGCATCGACCTGAAGATTGATAAAGTCGCTGGTCGAAAGCAATGATTGCAGTTGTTGTTTCCAATCCGGATGAAAATTTCCGTTTGCCTGGTAGAGATTATCAACAGCCCATTGCACGCTCGAATTGACGACACTCGCTGTTTGGATCTCACTGACGTGAAAGTCTTGAATGTGCACTGATGGGTTCCAAGCATTGAGCATAGAAATCAGACTTTGCAAATGATCTGCGGTGAGAACACTTGCAACCTCAATCCGGTGATCGAGGGTGATTTGCTCGAGCAAAGGCTGAAGGCTTTCTGTTCCTAAAGTTTGATTGAGCAATCCAGCACTCATTCCCATTCCATCAAAATTATTGCTCAAGTTCGACCAACCTTCACCGCCTTCAAAACCGCCCGAGATACTGAGCCCGATGGCGAAAGCTCGTTGTGAATTGAGATTCATATTGGGATCCCAATGAATATTTTCGAACGACAGGGGTGAGCAAAATTTCAGAGCCACCGGCGGGGTCGCAGGCACAGCCGGATGACTGGGATCGGTCGGAATTTGCGGCGGTGCCACTGGCTCTTTGGTAATCGACCCCGACTGCACCACTTGGGTCGGATAGGCTTGAAATTTTCCACCGCAGGCTGCGAGTGATAAAAACAATACGAGAATCGCCACCAGCTTAAGTCTTACGGGATTATCCATAAGAATCATTCGTCAGCTCGGTCGACTAGCTGAAGTTTTCGAAGTTTTTCTAGACTTTCACGAGAGGAGAATCAGGCATTTGGTCCTGGTGCGACTTCTTTGGGGAGCCTGCGAACGAAAAAAACCTCTCGACTTTCGAAGAGAGATTTTTAAGAGAATAAATCGAAGTCGCGAAATCAGAAACTAAATTCTGAACACTACGACTACTGCTGAGTGACCGTCGCTTGATTCAAAGAAACTGCGGTCTGAGAAAAAATTCGACCATTCAATGTCGAATTTGCTTGAAAATTTACAGCTGTTTTCACGAGCATGATTCCTTGAATTTGAGCCGTTGAACCGATATCGACTTTGCCAGCCACTTGCCAATAAATATTTTTGGCTTGAGCTCCACCAGCTAGAATCATCTTTTTTCCTGCCGCCATCGTGACATCGCCGGCGATTTGGAAAATCCACACATCATTTGCTCCACCCGAAAGCGTGAAATCCAAAGGAATCGTGACTGTATTTGACCAATTGTAAAGACCCGGAGCCATCGTCAAGCCGCCCAAATTCCCAGTTGAAAGCTCAGTAAAATCTGGAGTGGTTCTTCCCGCTGCATCGGTGTAAGCCGTTTGCATGCTGCCGATCGCCGAAGTCATATTTGCCGGAGTGGGAGTTCCATAGTTGGCCGCATAGACTTTGCCAGTGACTTGTGGCGATGTTGCAAACACGGTCGTCGAATCAGCACTCAAAGAAAATCCAGTAATATAGGTCGCCGCTGCTGGACTGACACCAATGTTGCCGGTGATCACTGAATTAGGCACCGATGAAATTCCGGTTTGCGCAAGAATCACATAATTTCCCGCTGAGCCGAGATCTGCCGGATTCAAACTGGTTCCTGAAGAAGAAAGATTCACTGGAGCTGGTCCAAGCCCGAGTGGATTTCGTGGATTGTAAGTTCCTTTGCCGCCCCCGCTATTGGAACAAGCGAGTGATAAAAAAAGTGGAAGAAGTGCGGCGATTCGAAATTGTCCGTTACGTTTGATCATGAAGTCCTTTAGTTTTCAAAGTCAGAATATTCTGACTTTGAAACTTAAGGTTAACCCCATTTCTTTTTATAGATATCATCATTATGCCTAACGGCTCACCGACTCTCCCGAACAAAAATAAGTTTGAATCGTTCTCGAGCCTGATGGATGTCAGCCTGCAACGATCTGGAAATTTATGACGGCTAGCTCAGTTTTGAAATCGAATAAATCTGTCGATCTTCAAGTGGCTTTTTGGGGCAACAATAATGGCATATGGCACACAAGCTCTTCCGAGAAAGCTTTTCAAGAACTCTCGCTGAGA
>JAYUCD010000240.1:0-25907 GCA_043740515.1 Bdellovibrio sp.
GAACAGCTTGCGGCGAAACATGAGAAAGACTCCATGGCCTCACTGCGGGAGGCTTTGGAAATGAACAATCGATATCTTCCCGCTTACAAACTGCTAATCGAAATCTATGAAAAGCGAAAAAACAAATATGAGATGCGCATTCTCTATCAAGATCTCGTCGAAAAGTTTGGTGAAAAACCTGCGTACATTACCAAGCTCTGTGAGTTAACTGCTTTGGATGTGCTCTTCGAACTGTCGCTGAAATACTGTCAATTAGGAATTCAACAATCACCAAAGGAAGCCAAAAACTTTATTTATCTCGGGGTGACCTATAGAGATTCAGGAGACCGAGCCAAGGCCTCCCTGAACCTAAAAAAAGCGGCCGATGATTTTTCTTCTTCAGAACTTGCACAGCTCACCTTTGCACAATTTCTCGAAGAACAAAAAAATTCGATTGGCGCCTACACCTACTACAAACGCGCAAGTTTAGCAGATTCGAAATCAACGCTCGCCTTCAAGGGTCTTGGCAGCTCCGCCGTCGAAATTCAAAAGTACTCCGAGGCCCTCGAAGCTTTTCAAGCAGCCTGTCGACTGGATAAAACTTCTTTGGCGGCACTTCGAAAAGCAACCAATGCTTTGCGCACTATGAAAGAGGCGGTTTGGCTTAAAAAGTTTGAAGCCGCGGTTGAAACCTGCGGAAATTAATTTTTCGCATCGATTTCAAAATAGGATCGAAGCTGAAGCGACGGGTCTTCCACAAAGCTGACTTTGATTTGAGATCTTTCCATCGCATCCATTTGTGTTTGCAAGAGACCAAGATCTTTACCAGTCAAAACCAAAACAGCCAGTGAGTGGGGAAATCGCGGTTGACGAAACTCGACGATCTCCAAGTTTTCTTTCGTCAGAAGGGCCTGACCCCATTGCAAAAGATAACCGGCAAATTCATTTTCCAAGCAGAGCAAGAAGGACTGAGCTTTGTTGTTTTCTAAATGATAGTAAGCCTTCAAAAGTCTTGGATCCGGATTTTCAATGATCACAGATTTTTGGATATCCGCGGTTCGCAGTGCCTTCCGATAGCCATTTAAAATTTTTGTCGGACCTTCAATTAAAAGCTGGCAATAAGTCCCAAAGGGGATCAGTTCTCGCAGCTTGAGCTCCGGACGATTGGTGGCCATATTCGCTGCTTCAAGTGCTGCGCCATAGGTTGACACTTGAAACAGGCCAAGGGAACTCAAACAATTTCTCCAATCAAATCATATTCCATGCTGTCAGTGATTCGAACTTGAACCAGGTCGCCAATTTTGGCCTGACCATCATTGATTAGTACGACGCCGTCAATGTCAGGTGCTTGCTGCGAAGTGCGTCCTTGAAGTAAAAGTTCGGTTTCTTCACTGAATCCTTCGACAAGCACTTCCAATGTTTTCCCGACGAAGGCCTTGTGTTTTTCGCGCGAAATATTTTGCTGAACTTCCATAATCGCTTGATATCTTCTCAGCTTGGTTTCTTCATCCAGCTGGCCATCCATTTTTCCACCAGGAGTATTTTCTTCTGGCGAGTATTGAAAACATCCAACTCGATCAAATTTTTGTTCTGAAATAAATTGCAGTAGCTCTTCAAATTGCTCTTCTGTTTCACCGGGAAATCCAACAATAAATTGAGTTCGAATCACCGCCTCGGGAATTTCTTTCCGAATGTTAGCCAAAACCGATTCGATTTCCTGACGAGTCATCTTTCGATTCATCGATTTCAGAACTTGGTTGTTGATGTGTTGAAGTGGCATGTCAAAATACTTGACCAGCTTTTTGTTGGTCTTGATCAACTCGATCATTTCTGAGGTGATCCCGTCGGGATAGAGATAAAGCATGCGAATCCAATCGGCACCTTCAACCTCAGTCAAAGCCTTCAAGAGCTCGACCGGATTTTCCTGAGCTTCTGTGTTTTTTCTTCGCAAGTCCCATCCGTAATCGGTGAAATCATGACTGATGATCAGAAGCTCTTTCACTCCGCCAGCAACCAAAAGTTTCGCTTCGTTCACAACATTTGCGAGAGTTCGTGATTGAAGATTTCCGCGAATCAATGGGATCGCGCAAAACGCACAACGCTTCATGCAGCCTTCGGAAATTTTCAAATAGGCCCGATGCTTGGGTTGAGAATTTACCCGAGGTGTCGTGGCTTCTTGCAAATAGGTCGGTAAATTGAAAAATGTTTTTTTCACTTCGCCTTTTTCGTGACCTTTCAGAATCTTCGCAATGTTTTGAAACTCTCCAGAGCCAACAAACAGATCGGCCTCTGGCAAGCCCGACACAAGATCATCCTTGTAGCGTTGAGTGAGACATCCTGCCACCACAACTCTTTTGACCTGTCCTCGATCTTTGAGATTAGCCATATCCAAGATTCGCTGGATCGATTCTTTTTTGCTGTCTTCGACAAAACCACAGGTGTTGACGATAACCGTGTCGGCGCCCTCAGCTTCTCCCACAACCGAATATCCCTCTTGGATCAAGGTTCCTGCCATAATTTCACTGTCGACCAAATTCTTTGGACAGCCGAGGCTAATAAAGTGAACTTTTTTAGAATTTGAATTTTCGTTGAGAGTTTTCATATTTCATTCACCGACGAACCTTTTGGCGGAAGATAGTGGAATAATTTTTTATCGTAAGTATTTTTGAAACTCGGCTCACCCAAAACCATTGTGGTCAGATTTCCGATATCATCTTGATAAGAAATCTCTGTCACAAGTTTTGTCTTTTTGGAAATTTTAATCGTGAGCAATTTAACATTCAGGTCTTTGCTCAAAGGTAGTGCTTCGTAAACGGCCACATCACCTTTTAAAGATTCTTTCAAAATTTGAAAGTGCTTTGTCACAGGATCTTTGGTCAGCAGCGTTGCAAAAAGAACCTGAGACTTTCCCTTTTTATCGAGCTTCGCTTTGGTCACCTGAGGTGGCCCAGGAAAATCCGAGGACGCCGCTTGCTCGCTCCAAACGGTCGCCCCGTCGAAAACCAAAAGTGATTTCTCAGGTTCCTTGTTTTCCATGCGAAAAAGTCCAGAAGACAAAAATATTTTTCCCGAGTACTTCGTTTCTTTTCCAGTCAGTTCAGATTTCACACTTTTCTGAATTGAAATCTCCACAAACTTAGACTTTCGATACTTGGCCGTTGCATCTTTGAGGATCGCGTAATCAGACGTCCCTTTTGGCGCAGATTTTGTGACCTGGGCTGAAAAGGCCAAGCAAGTTGAGAGCAGAATCATTTTGATCAATCGACATCCCGATTTTTGAGTGAAGTCCGATATTCATATCAAAGACTGAGCTCTGTCGCAAGCTGTCGTCGCCGTGCTAAACACCACACTTGAAATCCGGGAGTTGATTTCAGAGCCTGGGCTGCGGCATGGGCCGTCGAGCCACTCGTCACGATATCGTCGATAAAAATTACATGCTTCCTCGAGGGAATTGGCGCTTTGAGAGTGAATTTCGTCTTTTCTCGGTCTCGTTTAGTCCGACCCTTTTGTGCTTTTTGAGAATTCTTCTCTAAGAGATCAAAAATTGGAATGTCTAAAATTTGTGAAAAGGCCCGAGCCAAAGCCTGGGAATGAAGGCGTCTACTCTTTCCAGGGCAGGGAACCAAAATTGAATTGAGGCAGTCAATCGCCGGCATTCGACTGACAAACTTTTCAGCGTATCGATCGAAAGAAGTTTGAAGCCGTCCGCCCTTCAACTGGAGCATCAGTTTCGAAAGTCTCCGATCTTGATCAGGATGCCACTCAAAAAGTGCAATCCCTGGCAAATCTGATTTTTCAGTCGAGAAATGGTGGTTTTCTGGATGAGCTTGCCAGAGAAAATTTTCGCAGATTCCACAAAATAGAGAGTCACCAGCCGGACCGGCTCCGCAATGAAGGCAGCAGCGCAACCATCGGTGAATCCAGAGGTGAGTGTTTTGTTTCAAATTGGTAAGCTCGATCATCATGAAAGATCACCTGCTTCAAAACTTGCTCCAATGGGTCGACTGCTTTTGAGTCAGTCCTCTCAAAAAGCGGTTCGAAGATCGGACTCACTCGTTGTGATAAGGAATATTTTTGAGAAGCGTAAAGCCTCGGTAGATCTGTTCCATGGCAACAACCTGAGCCACCAAATGATTCAGGACCATTTTAGAAAAACCGATTTTGAGATTCGCTCGTTGCTTGACTCGATCATCGACTCCATAGGCTCCACCGATGATAAAAACGGCCCGCTTTTTACTGGACATCAAAATCTGATTGAGCTTTTGAGAAAACTGTCTAGAGTCGAGCATCTCACCTCGCTCATCAAAAAGAATGACAAAATCTTCCGTTTGGATTTCCTGCAAAAGAGCACCGGAGTCTGTTTGAATTTTAAACTCTTTATCATCCCGATTGGATTTTTTGATTTTCAATTCTTTGATTTCAAATCCGACAAAATGATTGATCTTGCTCAGATATAAAGCTGTGGCCTCGACAGTCCATTTCTCAGAGGCAGAGGCGCAATTAAGCAAGACAAACTTCATGCTTAATTAGTCTGGTTAGAAATTTTCAAAGCATCCGGATCTTTCAACCCCATGTCTTTGGCGTTTTTCCAGAGATTTTCAATCGAGTATTCCTGTCGAACATAGTCGTAGAACACATGAACGATGAGCGTGCCATAATCGATCACCACCCAGCGACCCTCATCGGTTCCTTCGACACTTTGAGGAAAGAGGTTGTACTCTTCCTTCACTGCTTTCATCAGATTCTCACCTAGCGAAGATGCATGTCGAGTGCTCGTCCCCGAGGCGACCAAGGTAAATTCTGAGGGCGCAGAGAGTGAACGCAAATCGAACCCACGCACCATAATCGCTTTTCGAGAGAATAATAGATTGGCACAAAACTCGGTAAAGTTTGCAAAGTCTTTGATTCGATTGTCTGGAGATTTATAAATCCCATTGTCCCTGAGGTAAGTTTCCAGGCCCAAAGGCAAAAATTTAGACACATTCCGGCCAAGACGAATCGCTTTTCTTAATTCGGTTGAGGACGTTGGCACATCTTCTAAGCGAATGAATTGAATGTTGCGACCTGTTTTTAATTCAATGAAGTTGAAATCAAAGGCTGCGACTTCTTTCTGAATTATTTCTGGAAGCTCTTCTTGGGATTGAGGAAAATTAAATCCTGGTCTTGAGGTCACGATCAGATTAGCTTGTTTTAATATTTCAGAATAATTTTTCCACTCGGCCAGCTCTTCCAGCTTATCCATTCCAATAATCAAATAGAGGTCATCGGCCTCGATTGTTTTTCGAAGGCTCTTGATTGTATCAATCGTGTAGGAAGCTCCGCCTCGTTTTATTTCCTGATCGTCGATAACAAATTGGCTTCCCCAACCCTGCAGGGCGATTCGTGTCATATCCAGTCTTTGTTCAGGAGTCGGCCCTTCGATTGGAATTTTTAAGGGGCTTTTCGCGGCAGGAATGACTCGAATTTGTCCAAGTCCAGCCTTCTTCGCAACAGTTTGCAAACTGTTGAGGTGACCCATGTGAGGGGGGTTGAAACTTCCACCGAATATTCCTACTCTCATTTACAAATCCTTTTTAAACTTTCTCTCGATCTTGATCGTTCGTATTTTCATCTTTTTTAAAAAGATGTTTTCCAACTTCAAATATTAAACCGTCCGTGTTTTTTCCCGTCACTGCCGAAATCATCAGCGGCTCAAATCCCAATTCTTTGGTAAATTTGATCTTCAAGCGCTCAAGAACATCCGGCGCGAGAGTATCAATCTTATTTAAAACCACAAGCTGAGGACGGTTCGTTAGAGGGAAGAAACCTTCTTTGCCATGATTTGACTCGTCATACATTTTCAATTCGTTGTTGATGTCGAAATACTCTTGCAAAGGATCTTCGGAAGTCATTCCTGAAACGTCCACCAAGTGAATGAACAAGCGCGTTCGCTCAATGTGTTTTAAAAACTGAATGCCAAGACCGACTCCAAGATGCGCGCCCTTGACCAATCCCGGAATGTCAGCGACCACGAAAGTTTTAAATTCCCCAGCTTTCACGACGCCCAAATTTGGAGTCAAAGTTGTAAAGGGATAGTCGGCGATCTTAGGCTTCGCGGCTGAAATTCTTGAAATCAAAGTTGATTTTCCAGCATTAGGAAAACCAATGATTCCGACATCGGCAATCAGCTTGAGCTCAAGTTTGACTTCGATTTGCATTCCAAGTTCGCCCGGCTGTGCGTGCTCTGGGGCTTGGTTCACGCTGGTTTTGAAAAACCAATTTCCTTTTCCACCGCGGCCACCGCGCAGGAAAATGTATTCGGTGATATCGGTCATATCCACCAAAATTTCGCCCTCGGTGTTTCGGACGATGGTGCCAGCGGGCACATGCAGGATCAGATCTTCGCCGTTGGCGCCCGTTCGATTAGCACCAGAGCCTTGGCCTCCGCTGTTTGCGATGTACTTGCGATTTCGGCGAAAATCGACCAGAGAATTCAAATCTTTTGCGACTTTTAAGATAACATCGCCGCCTTTTCCTCCGTCACCCCCGTCGGGGCCACCTCGTGGAGTCATGGCTTCACGTCGGAAGCTCACGCAACCTTGTCCGCCTTTTCCTGATGCAACGACTATGGGTACTTCATCGATAAATTTCATGTTTTTAGGTCAGAATCTGCTGACTATCCTTTAGTGGATGCGTGTTTCGGGAAAGCTTCTCGGGAAAAAATCTTATAGCCTTGTTTGAGCTAAAGTCCCCTATAAAATTCCAGTTCCGGTTTTTCTTAGAAAAATTTCTCTGCCACCAATTAAAAAAGGAGCCTTGATGGGCTCCTTTTTCGAAACTAGGCTGAAATGTTAAGCTGATAAGTCAGCCCGACAAATTCAAAATCCAGTTCTACTTCGTGCTTAGGCAGCAGTTTTTGGATAAACGCTGATTTTGAATTTCTCTTTGGTGTAGCGTTCAAATTTTACAAGTCCATCAATGATTGAGTAAATTGTGTGGTCTCGGCCAATTTTCACGTTGTTACCGACGTGGAATTTGGTTCCACGCTGACGCACGATAATTGTTCCAGGCAATACATGCTCGCCGCCGAAACGTTTAACACCCAATCTTTTACTCTGTGAATCGCGTCCGTTCTTCGTCGAACCGCCGGCCTTTTTACTTGCCATAATCGCACCCCATTAACTTGAAAGCTTAAGCTTTTTTGCTAGTTTTCTTTGCTGCTGTTTTTTTCACTGACTTTTTCGCTGCTGATTTTTTGCCGGCTGCTTTTTTCTTTGGAGCCGCTTTTTTCGCAGTTACTTTCTTTGCTGGCTTTGCTGATTTTGTTTCAGCAGTTGCGCCCTTGTTGCCAACTTTGCTTTCTCGGTCTGCAATTTTGGCTTCTTGCTTCGAAATGATTCGGTCAATGCGAGACTGATCGACGTCGATAACTCGTGCATCTCCATCCGCCTTCATCGATTTACCATTCAAAGAAATCGATTTAACGAAAAGCTCTGTGAACGGCTGACGATGAGTTCCGAATCGGCGGTAGCCCTGGCGGCGTTTCTTTTTGAATATGATAATTTTACGGTCTTTTGTTTGCTTAGTGACTACAACAGTTACCAACGCGTTTGGAACCAGAGGAGAGCCAATGGCAGAAGCGTCGCCGCCAACCATGAGAACTTCAGTGAAATTGAACTCAGAACCGAGTGCATTATCCAGCTTTTCAACTCGGATCACATCACCGGGTTGAACTCTGTATTGCTTACCGCCGGATTGAATAATGGCGTACATTTTTAACCTCCAAAACTGGACAAAGACCTGAAAAAACGAAGTCCCTCTAGATGCCACCCAGCACGATCAATGTCAACAAGGACCCTCTGAAATTTCGAATTTCAGTGGAGCCAGCTGCTCGTTTTCTCTCGGGAGCTTTTTTTATGTCCTCAAGATATTGAAATCTTTGCGGTTTTATAAAATGAAGATCTCGTACTGCTCGATATGATAAGTGGGCTCGATCTTAAAAGCAACTGCTCGGCCAATTTTTTGTTCTATGAAGGTGAGTGTTTCGCCTTCAACTTCGTAAATCCAGTCGACCACCGCTTGATGAGTATGGATCACTATGTTGGCTTTTTTACTGCTGGAAAGTTGAGGAATGTCTCTCTCGAGCTCACGAAAAATTTCATTGGCCACGGTCGATTTCCGCTTCACATAGCCCTTGCCCTCGCAATAGCCACAAGGCTCACAAAGAGTTTTAATCAGACTTGGCCGGATCCGTTTTCTCGTCATTTCCACCAAGCCAAGCGCCGACATGGAGATGATGTTGGTTCGGGCTCGATCTTTTTGCAGCTCATCGGCGAGCATGCTGACGACTTTTTCTTTGTTGGTGTCTTTTTCCATGTCGATGAAGTCAATGATGATGATTCCACCGCAATTTCTAATTCGCAGTTGGTGCGCGATTTCTCGAACAGCTTCGAGGTTGGTTTTGAGAATGGTGTCTTCCAGATCTCGTTTTCCAACATATTTTCCGGTGTTGACGTCGACGACCACCAGGGCTTCGGCTTCGTCGATGACGATATAGCCACCGGACTTAAGCCAAATTTTTCGATCCATCGATCGGGAGATTTCAAGATCGATATCATAGAGATCAAAGAGGGGTTTTTTTTCTTCGTAAAAGACGATGTTGTGTTTGTATTTGGGCATGAGCTGCGCCACAAATTTAGCGACTCGCTTATGGGCTTCATAGTCATCGACCCACACACTATTCACGTCTTCGTTCATCAGATCTCGGAGAGCTCGAAGCTCGACATCGATTTCTTGATGGATTAAACCTGAGCCTTTTTTCTTTTCGTAATTTTTGAATATTTCTTTGCTCAGTCGATCGAGATACTCGATGTCACTTTTGAGACTTTCTTCAGTGGCACCCTCGCCAGCTGTTCTGACAATGACTCCGCCAGCAGGATTTATTTTTGTGACCAAGTTTTTGAGACGCTCGCGCTCAGCTTCGGTTTCAATTCGACGTGAAATTCCCAGATGTCGGACGGTTGGAAGATAAACGATAAATCGGCCAGGCAAACTGATGTGAGTGGTCAGTCTCGCGCCCTTTGTGCCGATCGGGTCTTTAGCCACTTGCACGAGGATGGATTGGCCTTCGGTCAATAAATCTTGAATGGGCGTTTTGGGAGTTGCCACCAATTGCTCTTCGTCTTCGCCAATTAAAGGGCCATCGCGATCGGGATCCGCGAAACTCTCATCCAGGTCTTCGCGAATATCACCAACGTAAAGGAAGGCCGCCTTTTCCAATCCGATATCAACGAAGGCTGCTTGCATTCCGGGTAGGACGCGAATGACTTTTCCTCGATGAACCGAACCGACCAAAGTCGGGGATGTCTTTCTTTCGATTTTAAAATCAGCTAAAACTCCGCCTTCGATGTAGGCGACGCGGGTTTCTTGGGGTCTGACGTTAATTAAGATCTCTGCTGACATAATGGCCCGGACCCTAACATAGTTTTTGCCTAGACCTAAGTCAGAATTGTTGCGTCAGACTGAAGGACTTTGGGGATTTTGCCGATATTGAAATATGGCTGCTATTGATGAACTTTTTAAAATAATGATTGAACAAAATGCGTCTGACCTTCATCTGGCAAGTGGAGCTCCGCCATTTTTGCGAGTGCATGGAATCATGGTTCCCATGAACTACCGAGATCTTTCCAATCAAGACGTTCAAGGTTTGATTTTTGAAATTTTATCTGAAAAGCAAAAGAAGATTTTCATCGAGAAGTGGGAGCTAGATATTGCTCACGCTGTTCCTGATGTTGGTCGCTTTCGTTGCAATGTATTTATGCAGCGTAAGGGACTGGCCTCGGTGTTTCGATTGATTCCTGAAGTGATCAAAACTCCGGCCGAGTTGAATTTGCCGCCCGCTTTGATGGATATGATCGACTGTGATAAAGGTTTGGTTTTGGTAACGGGACCTACAGGGTCGGGAAAATCCACCACTCTTGCTTCTCTCATCCATCATATCAACATGACTAAAGACGCTCATATTTTGACGGTCGAAGATCCGATTGAGTTTGTTCACTCGAACATCAAGTCGTTGATTAACCAACGTGAGGTCGGCACTCACACAAAATCTTTTGCCAATGCCTTGAAGGCTGCGCTTCGCGAAGATCCAGATATTATTCTAGTCGGTGAGTTGCGGGATCTTGAAACCATTTCTCTGGCCCTCACGGCTGCGGAGACAGGACATTTGGTGTTTGGAACTTTGCATACGAACTCGGCTGCTAAAACCATTGATCGTATCGTCGATGTTTTTCCCGAGGGTCAACAGGGACAAATTCGCACGATGCTTGCCGAGTCGCTTCGCGGAGTCGTCGCCCAATCCTTGTTTTCACGCAAAGACGGAAAAGGTCGAATTGCCGCTTATGAAATCATGCGTGGGACTAAGGCCGTTTCAAATCTCATTCGTGAAAATAAAATTCATCAGATCGCTTCACAAATCCAAACCGGACAAAAATGGGGAATGGTTCTCTTTGAAAAATATGTCGAGGACCTTTTAAAAAAAGGTTTGATTCATAAAGCAGACGCCACTTCATTTTTAGGTCGAGATTCTGACGAGACATCTTCCGGCATGCCGGACTCTAAAAAAGTCGGCTAAGCCCGCGGTTTAGCAAAAGCATGACTCATCTAGATTTTGAAGAAAAGAAAGCAGCCAAAGCAAAGGTTGCGAAGGGCCCGGCGATGAGAGAAATCAAAAACCAAAGTAAGCCACTTTTCGCCTTTGACTGAGCCAAGCCCGCATTTAAAAGTGCGAGCGTGAACCATCCCACTGCATACTGCGTTTGAGTGTAAATCATTTCCATTTCTTAAAATGTCCAGTCGTAAAAGAAGAGTGGCTGTGCTTGATGTCTCACCAAATTTTGGGCAGGCGCCAAGCTTTTCTGTTCGGGAGTTTCAAAGACATTCATTTGATTCGAGGGTTGGACCTGAGAAAAGATATAAGCCGCTCCACCCAGCGCACCCAGCGCAAGGCCTGTCCAAATATTTCCAATGTGCTCTTGCGGTTCTCCATAAAAACTAAGGGTGCTCATGCCCAACACCGCTCCGCCCAAGCCTGCCAACATCACTGTCGCTAAACCTCGGCGAAACCCGATGATTTCAGTAGATGTTTGCGCCGCCGCAATTTGACTGAAAGACAGGAGGCAAATCAAAACCAAAGCTGCTCGCTGTATGAAAAACTTCTGTAGCCAATATTTTTTCACATCATCTCCGGATCTGGACGAATTTCAAAATGGCCTGGGTTGAAATGCAGTCCCGATTCCATCTCGCCTTCGACCGATTTAACAATCACTTCTCGCACTTGCGCAAAAGAGGGCCCCTGCTTAAGGAGTTCACAAAATTGATCCAGCTCGCTTGGGTTGCCGGAAGCCACAATTTCGACTTGGCCATCCAAAAGATTTCTCGCCCAGCCCACCAAAGAGAGCGTCTCTGCCTTTTTTTGTGCAAACCGCCGATAGCCCACTGCTTGCACTCGTCCTGAAACAAAAATATGGTATGTCATTGCAGTCTCAGTTCATCACAGAGGAGGAATGGGTGCAAGATCAATCACTGGCGCCGTTCATCGATCAAACTTTGCTCAAGCCCGAAGCCACCGAAGCGCAAATTCGCAAGCTCTGTGCCGAGGCAATGCTGCATCGGTTTTTTGCAGTCTGTGTGAATTCTTCTTTTGTTGAATTAGCCGTCAAAGAGTTGCGGAAAAGCAAAGTTAAGGTCGCCTCCGTCGTTGGTTTTCCTCTGGGTGCCTCAATGACTCTGACGAAAGCTTATGAAGCTGAACAGTCCGTCCGCTTGGGCGCACAGGAAATTGATATGGTTCTGTCTGTGGGACGGCTGATAGAAAAAGATTTTCTCTTTGTTAAAAAAGATATCTCGGCGGTTGTCGAAGCTTCAGCTGGAAAACTTGTCAAAGTTATTCTTGAGACCTCTCTGCTAAATGACGACGAAAAAGAAAGTGCTTGTCAGATTTCTTTGGAAGCCGGAGCTCATTTTGTGAAAACTTCGACCGGCTTCGGTGGTGGCGGAGCGACGCTTGCTGATATTCAATTGATGCGAGCGGCGGTTGGGACGCGAATGGGAATCAAGGCCAGCGGAGGCGTGAAAACTCGAGAGCAGGCGCTGGCACTGATTGCTGCTGGCGCAACTCGAATTGGGACGAGCTCAGGAGTCGAGCTTGTGCGCGGCGATGAAGTCAAAGGAGGCTACTAGGTGAAGTTGCTTCCAGCTGAGGTCATTAAGAAAAAAAGAAATGGGCAGACTCTCGAAGACAGTGAAATTTCCGAATTTATTTTATCCTATACGAAGGGCGATATTCCCGATTATCAAATGTCAGCGCTTCTGATGGCAATTTATTTCCAAGGAATGAACGAGGCCGAGACGACGGCGCTGACGAAGACCATGCTTCATTCGGGAATCGTTATTAATTTTAATTCTGTTCCTTATTTCAAAGTCGATAAGCACAGCACCGGCGGAGTTGGCGACAAAACCAGCTTGATCTTGGGACCAATTGTCGCAGCCGTCGGCTTGGCAGTCCCGATGATATCGGGTCGCGGTTTGGGCCACACCGGTGGAACTTTGGATAAGTTGGAAAGTATTCCAGGATTCAATACTCAGTTCACAATCGAACAATTTATCAACTCGATTGGTCGTCACCGAATTTGCTTTATCGGACAGACCGAAGAAATTTGCCCGGCTGATAAAAAGATGTATGCGCTGAGAGATGTGACCGCGACTGTCGACAGCTTGCCCTTGATCTGCGCAAGCATCATGTCCAAAAAATTGGCGGAAGGTATCGACGGGTTGGTTTTGGATGTCAAATTTGGCTCCGGAGCTTTTATGAAACATCCAGAGGATTCTGAAAAATTGGCTCTGCGTTTGATGGCCATCGCTCGCGGAGCGGGTAAAAAAGTTTCAGCGCTGATTACAAATATGGATCAACCGCTGGGTCGTTTTGCAGGAAATTCGCTCGAAGTTGAAGAGTGCGTTGCCATTTTAAAAAATCAAACTTTCATCGGCTTGAACGGAAAAGACATGTATGCAGATACACGGGAATTGTCTTTGCAGCTCTCGGCACAGATGATTTTTTTAGGTGGCGCTGCTGACTCTATCGTGGCTGCTTATCATTTGGCTCAAGTGGCGCTCGGCTCCGGAAGAGCTTATGAAAAATTTTTGGAGCTTTGTCGACTGCATGCGGGCCAACTTTCGGATTTACCGACACCGAAAAATCAGTTGGCGCTTTTGGCAACAGATTCAGGTGTTGTGCAAAGTATGAATACGGAAGCAATTGGTGTCGCCGGAATTCAAATCAAAGCCGGTCGATCGAAAACTTCGGATCAAATTGAACCAACGGCTGGAATTGAATTTCATTTTAAGGTTGGAGATGCGATCAAGTTAGGTCAGCCGCTGTTCACAGTTTACGGCGCTGATCTTTCGTTGCTGAAATCTGTTGGCGATTTTCTTTTGGCGACTGTGAGGATTTCAGAGGCTGCGGTGGATCCGCAGCCCCTGATTCTGAAAACTTTGACTTACTGACAGTACTGCGGAGGAACCGGTCTTCCGTCATTCATTGCAAGGCCATTTGGCGCAAACTGAAAACAGTAAACGGCGCCGTCACTGCCTCGTCCCCATGAATAATAGGAGGACTGAACGTACTCACACTGTTGATTGTCGACCGGACGACCCTGCCACAAAACGAGATGGCTTGGTGTGAACTGAAAGCAATATCCGTATCCATTGGATCCTTGGCCCCATTCAAAATGCGAGGGATTGTATGATTCGCAATATCTTTCTGGAATTGGCTGTCCACCATGTAGGACGTAACCTTCACGGCTAAATTCAAAGCAATATCCTGTTCCATCATTGCCTCTAGCCCAGTCAAAATAATTTCCTGGATAACCTTGCGGTGGCGGAGGTTGCGGATATGGATGCGGTTGCGGCGGAGGATATGGATGACCCGGCCCAGGAGGTGGATGATGGTGAGGTGGTTGAGGATATTGTGGAGGCGGAGGGGCGGGACGAGATATCTGTTGAACGCTGGCCCAACTGAAACTGCAGCCCAATGCAATGATCAGCCCCAATAAAAAGTTTCGTTTCATGATGACTTCTCCTTTTCTAAATCGAAGCATTGCAAGTCCCCGGCAAGTTTCAACAAAATTCGTGACATTCGCTGCGCTGTTGTGAAAATGGACGGATGAATTTAAATGCGCGATTGCAAGAAACGGTGTCTTTTCTCAAATCTCAAACCCGTTTGAAACCCGAAGTGGGAATCATTCTCGGCTCGGGTCTCGGAGCTTTCGCTCGTGATATTCAAGTCGAAGTGAGCATTCCCTTCCGAGATATTCCTTATTTTGGCTCCACCTCAGTTGAGGGACACCAGGGAAATCTTGTGTTTGGTCACTCGGGATCAAAACCCATCGTAGCCCTGCAAGGTCGACTGCATTATTACGAGGGTCACAATATGGACACGGTGGTGTTTCCAACTCGAGTGATGGCTCTTCTTGGAATTCAAATTCTGATCTTGACCAACTCGGCCGGTGGGCTCGGTGATCAGATGAAGGCCGGAGATTTTATGATCATTGAAGATCATATCAACTTGACTGGAATTAATCCTCTGATGGGTCCCAATATGAAAGAACTCGGGCCTCGATTTCCAGACATGACGGAAGCCTATGATCGAAAATTAATTTCCCAGCTGGAATCTGTTTTTAACGCTCGAAAAGTTGGTTTTCACAAGGGCGTGTACGCAGGAGTGAGCGGTCCAACTTATGAAACTCCGGCTGAAGTACGCTATTTGAAAATGATCGGTTGCTCCGCAGTTGGCATGAGTACGGTGCCTGAATCAATCGCCGCAAATCATCTTGGACTGCGGGTCGCTGCTTTGTCTTGCATTACCAATATGGCCGCTGGAATTTCAGCCCACAAATTGACTCATACGGAAGTGACTGATACAGCAAAAAAAGTCGAAAAAGACTTTGCCGCCGTATTAACCGATTTCGTTCAGAATTTATCGCTTTAGAGTTTCCAATTAATCTACCAATTTCAGATGCTTGACGCCGCCCCCTCGAAGGTCGAGTTCGGACTCGACTTAACCTTTTTTCAAAGCGAACCGAAGAGCTAACCGGTGCAGTTGTAAAGCGTGGTCTTCATGATGAAGCCATGATGGCGCCGGAGATAACATGGATGTGCGAAAGCTCGCCCTCGTTTTATTTTGTATTTCTTTTATTTCTTTGGCCGCTTGTGAAAAGCACAAGACAGTTGCTGACGTCTTTAGCAGCAAAGTTGGCACTCAAAACGGAATCGATTGCCCCGCTCAAAGCATCATCCCAACGCAATTTTTAGTGAGTTACGAGGATGGTCGATTCGAAATCGTGCATGCGGAAAATGCCGCGAATTTTGAAAAATATTTTCTCGTGCCGCATCTGCAAGAAATTCGAAAGGCCGAGTACAATTCGGTTGTCCATATCAAATCTTTGCCTTCGGATCTGAGCACTCAAGCCGTTGTCGCACCCGATTGGGGACCTCCATCGGTCAAAGCCGATTCAGCTTGGTCACAGAATGTTTTCGGCGAGGGCGTGCTGGTTGCCGTTGTGGATGCGGCTGTGGATTATACTCATCCGCAAATCAAACCTCGGCTTGCTCCGAACATGAAAGAAATCAACGGGGTCGTCGGTGTCGATGACGATGGCAATGGATACATCGACGATCTGTATGGTTGGGACTTTTACCGCAAGCAAGCTCGGCCGACGATTGTTGCACCTGCCACCAATCAACAGCCGAACGAACATGGGACTCACGTGTCTGGAATTATTTTAGCTGATCATCAAACCGGTGATGTCCACGGAATCGCGCCTCGGGCGCAGTTGGTTCCGGTGAATTTCATGGATGACGACGGTGGTGGAAATATTGGAAACGCAATTCTTGCTATCAAGTATGCCAAATCTCGCGGTGCAAAGATCATCAATGCAAGTTGGGGCGGCGGTGGCTGCACTCAGCTCTTGAAAGACACGATTGCTGAAGTCAGAGATTCTGTTCTGTTTGTCGCAGCCGCCGGAAATGATGGCTATGATTTTGACCGAGTGCCGACTTCCTTTTTCAGTTACCCTGCAGTTTTCAATGTTTCCAATCAGCTGACGATTGCCTCTTCAGAAATAGATAATACTTTGTCTGATTTTTCGAACAAGAGCTGGTCTTTAGTTCATTTAGCAGCACCGGGGAGAAGCATCCGCTCGACTGTTCCATTGATCATCAATTCAGCCGGCTCGGCCAATCTTTCTGGAACTTCGATGGCGACTCCATTTGTTTCTGGAGCGGCCGCTCTTTTATGGAGCGCGAAGCCGAATGCCACGGTGGCTCAAATTCGTCAGGCGCTGGTGACTGCCGTTGATCCCCATCCAGTGAAGGTTTCCTCGAGTGGGACTTTGAATATTGATAAAGCCTTAGCAGAAATCCGGCGCATTGTCCCATAGTCTCTAGATGCCTCTCAAAAATTCTTCGTGATAAAACAGCGCTTCAATTGAAGTGAAGCTGCTATTTGAACAATGGATTGGGAGTCTCGATGGAAGAAATGACAACTCAGGCACGCCTTAAAGATTTGGAACTTCGAAATGAAGCGGCCATGGCGGGTGGCGGAGCGGCTCGAAACGAAAAGCACAAACAAGGTGGTCGACTCACAGCTAGAGAACGTTTGGATGTTTTGCTCGATCCAGGAAGTTTTGTTGAAACCGATCGTTTCGTGGTTCACCGTTCAACAAATTTCGGCATGGAAAAAAATAAAATGCCTGGTGACGGAGTTGTCACAGGACATGGCCGAGTCAATGGTAAACTAGTTTATGTTTATAGCCAGGACTTTACGGTTATGGGCGGCTCGATGTCGCGCACTCAAGCAAATAAAATCTGTAAAATTTTAGATCTCGCAGTTAAAAATGGCGCGCCGGTTGTCGGCTTGAATGATTCCGGCGGGGCGAGAATCCAGGAAGGTGTCGAGTCGCTTGCTGGCTACGCAGATATTTTTCTTCGCAATACGATGGCTTCGGGAGTTGTTCCACAGATCACAGGAATCATGGGACCTTGCGCAGGTGGGGCGGTCTATAGTCCAAGCATCACAGATTTTATTTTCATGGTTAAAAATTCCAGCTACATGTTTGTCACGGGTCCGGATGTGATCAAGACAGTGACTCATGAAGAAGTGACTAAAGAAGCGCTTGGCGGAGCAATTACACACTCGCAAAAATCTGGTGTTGCTCACTTCGCCGCTGACAGCGACAAGCATTGCTTGTTGTTAATTCGAGAACTGTTGGGGTTTTTACCTTCGAACAATCTAGATGATCCGCCGACTTTGCCAACCAAAGATCGTCCCGATCGGGTTTGTGATTCGTTGAGCACCCTGATTCCAGACAATCCTAAAAAGCCTTACGACATGTTGGCCGTGATTCAAGAAATTGTGGATGAAAAATACTTTCTGCAGATTCATCAAAACTATGCACAAAACATTATCGTCGGCTTTGCTCGATTGAATGGACGCAGCGTTGGCATCGTGGCCAATCAACCGCAAATTTTGGCGGGCTGCTTGAATATTGAAGCCAGCCGAAAAGCCGCACGTTTCATTCGCTTCTGTGATGCTTTTAACATCCCAATCATTTCGTTAGTCGATGTTCCTGGATTCTTGCCGGGCACCGATCAAGAGTGGAACGGATTGATCACTCACGGAGCAAAACTTCTTTACGCCTATGCAGAGGCGACAGTTCCAAAAATCACTTTGATCACTCGCAAAGCTTATGGCGGCGCTTACATTGTGATGGGCTCTAAACTTTTGCGCAGTGATGTGAATCTCGCCTACCCGACTGCCGAAATCGCAGTGATGGGCGCCGAGGGCGCCGTGAACGTCATCTTCAAGGATCAAATTGCTAAGGCAAAAGATCCGGCTGCAGAAAAAGCAAAACTGATTCGGGACTATGAAGACAAGTTTAGCAATCCATATATTTCAGCAGAACTGGGTCTAACCGATGAGGTCATCGAGCCCGCTTTGACTCGACGACGACTGATCGATGCGGTTGAAATGTTGAAAAATAAGCGAGACATCAATCCTCCGAAAAAACACGGTAACATTCCACTTTAAGCGGAGAATAAACCTATGTTTAAAAAAGTTTTGATCGCAAACCGAGGTGAAATTGCCATTCGAGTTACCCGCGCTTGTCGCGAGCTTGGCATTCAAGCTGTTGCTGTGTTTTCAGATGCAGACCGCGAGAGCCTGCATGTTTTCTTGGCCGATGAGGCTTACAATATCGGCCCGGCTCCGAGCACAGAATCTTATTTGCGCGGCGATAAAATCATTGAGGTTGCCTTAAAGGCCGGTGTCGATGCGATTCATCCCGGTTACGGATTTTTATCTGAAAATGCTGGCTTTGTTCGCAAGTGCAAGGCCGCTGGCATTACCTTCATCGGGCCGACTCCTGAAAATATGGAGGCCATGGGTGATAAGCTTTCTGCCAAGGCTTTGATGAAAAAAGCCAATGTTCCAATTGTGCCTGGAAGCGATGGCGCCATCGAGTCGGTTGAAGAAGCGATTAAGGTGGTTAAAAAAATAGGTCTGCCAGTGATCATCAAGGCTTCGGCTGGCGGTGGCGGAAAAGGAATGCGCGTTGTTCGATCTGAAGATGAAATCGAGTCAGCCTTTCGGGCTTGTCGTTCCGAAGGCTTGAATTATTTTGCTGATGACACTGTCTACATCGAAAAATTTGTCACGGATCCAAAGCACATTGAAATTCAAGTTTTTGGCGACACCCACGGTAACGTCATTCACTTGTTCGAGCGCGAATGCTCGGTACAAAGACGACATCAAAAAATCATTGAAGAGTCTCCCTCTCCTTCCGTGCCTCCCGAGGTTCGATTGAAAATGGGCGATGCCGCAGTTCGAGCCGCTAAATTAATTAATTATGTTGGTGCGGGAACGATTGAATTTATTTTCGATAACTCGACAAAAGAATTTTATTTCATGGAGATGAATACCCGACTTCAGGTTGAGCATCCCATCACTGAAATTGTGACCGGCATTGATTTGGTGAAAGAGCAAATTCATGTGGCGTTGGGAAAACCTTTGAGCGTTAAGCAATCCGACGTTCGCCAAAAAGGCCACGCGATCGAGGTGCGAATTTGCGCTGAGGACCCTGTGACTTACAAGCCCAGTCCCGGCCTCATTCGCGCTTGTCGACATCCACAAGGGCCTTTTGTTCGCTGCGACTCTTATGCTTATCCAGGTTATAGGGTTCCTATTTATTATGACCCGATGATTGCCAAGGTGATCACTTGGGGAGACACGCGGCTCGAGGCGATTGATCGCATGGAGCGCGCACTTTCAGAATTTATTTTATCTGGAATCATGTCGAACATTGTTTTGCACAAAACAATTCTAAAGCATCCCAAGTTTTTGGATGGCTCTTATACAACTCAGTTTTTGGAAAAGAATTTTGAAGTGATTGAGCCTGCAATGTTCACATTCGTTGATGATCATGTCTTTTTAATTGCTGCCGCCATCACTGCTTTCGATGATCGAAAGACCAAAGATGTTCGACAGTACAACGTTTATCCCAACTGGAAACGAGTTGGGCGCAAAATGCAGTTGAGGGTGTGATATGTATTTTGAAGCTGCGCTCAAAGGAAAAAAATATAAAATCGACGTGGTTGAAGGCCCTCGCGTCTGGAAAATCTCTTTACAAGAAGAGGGGCAGGCTTGGGCTCACTATGAATTGTCGAAAGACGATTACAAAAAGTCTGAAAACTATTTTAGTTTTCTCTTCAAGGGTTCCTCTTACCTAGTGGATGTCGTCGGCCAGGACACCGAGTACACTGTATTCACTCGCAATTCTTTTCGCACGGTGAAAATTTTTAATGATGAAATGCTTTTGCATGAATCTTTGAAGGCAGGCGGCGGCCTCGGCGCAGAGAGGGAATTAAAATCTGGAATGCCCGGGAAAATCATCGAAATCTTCGTCAAAGAAGGCGACGTGGTTAAAGCCAACAAGCCTTTGTTGATCATGGAAGCCATGAAGATGGAAAATGAAATGCGTGCCCCAGCGGATGTGAAAGTGAAACAGATTTGTGTCAAGCAAGGAGATTCGATTGAGTCTGGAGCCGTCCTGATTAAATTCGAAGATCCTTAGAAGTTTTGAGCTTTTGCTTTTCGCTTTTCAAACAGCGCAACAAATAGAATTGCTATTTCAAATAATAAAACCATCGGACCGAGCATCATCAGCATGCTCAGCAAATCAGGCGGAGTGATGATCGCTGTAACAACAGCCATGATCACAACCGCGAAGCGCCGCTGGGCCCGGAGAAATTGCGCCGTTACAATATCCATCATACCCAAAATCACAATCACCAGTGGCATTTCAAAAGCCAGTCCGAACATGAGCGTGGTTGTGACGAAAAACGAAATGTACTGGTCAATCGTGATCATTGGTTTGTCGACATCCCCGCCGTAGCCCATCAGAAACTTGAAAGCCATAGGGAAGACAGCAAAGTAAACGAAGACCACTCCCGATATAAACAAACTTGTCCCGGCGAAAATAAACCCAAGAGAAAACTTCTTTTCCTTTGCGTAAAGCGCTGGGGCGACGAATCTCCAAATTTGATAAATCCAAATTGGACAGGTTAGAAGGACTCCACCAAAAAATGAGATCTTGAGATGTGCAATGAATTTGTCTGCTGGTGCGGTGAACACCAAGCCGCCGCTTGGGAGATAGGGCGCAATGGGTTCTCGTATGATGTTGAATAATAAATCGCTGTAGTGGTAGCAGACGAGAACGCCAACGAGAATTGCCCAGGCGGATCGAATCAAACGGAATCGAAGTTCAACCAAGTGTTCAACCAAGGACTGATTGGGCGAGTGTTCTTGATCAAAGATCATGATTTTTTATTTTCAGTGGCGGCGCTGACATCCAGCAGGCTCAGTTGTTCGCCGACAGGCTCACTCGGAACTGAAGCTGATGACAAGGTTGGAGGAGTTATCGGATGCACGGTCGCCTCGACGGGAGGATTTGCAGCAGTAGGGGCAGAGGGCTGTGGATCTTTTCGATCGTACAACTGAGAGTTGATATGGCTGGTGAACATGTTGCTCGTTCGTCGCAACTCATTTAACATCCGACCCAAGCTTCGAGCCACTTCGGGCAATTGCTTAGGCCCGATAAAAATCAGCGCCAAAATAAGCACGACTAGAATGTGTGAAAGACTGCCAAACCCAAACATCAGGTTGTTCCTTCTCAGTTTTGTTTGGCCAGCTTAACTTGGTCCGCCGGGAGTGTCAAAACACCCATCTCGATGAGCTGCTCTTTGGCGAGTTCTGAACCCGTGCGCATATAGCGATCGTAAAGTCTCAGCAGACCTTGATCTGTATGCACAGTGGATTGTTGACTGATGTAAGTCAGCACATCGACGAAATCGATAAAGCGACTGGAAAAGGTTCGGTAAACTTCAGCCACTTCATCTTCGCGAGAAAATTCAGCCAGACTCCGATAGGCGGCCCCGCCCATTACAGCATAATAATCGAGATCAACTAATTTTCGTGAAAGCGAATCGCCGAAAAAACCACTGATGTAAAGACTGCGGTCACCTAACTTTTTGAGCAATTCAAACTTTTCAATCCCTTGGGAATTGGAGGCAATCAAGAATGTTTCAGCTAGTGTGTCTGGTTGATTTTGAAAAAGATTTTTGGCGTCAAGATAATGCTCCAAAAGCTCGACGAGGTACACTTGAACGGCAGGCTGAGTTTTGAAATTTCGCTTCGCCAAACCAGTTTCAACGACCTCGGAAAAATACTCGCGAGGAGTGGTGAGAAAAACGGAGCTTAATTCTGTTTTCTTCGCAGTTTGTGACATAGGGCTCTCTCCATCTTATCGGTGAGGAAGCCCCTTCAGATTAGCATGGGCGTCTCAAGCTGAGACACTTCGCGACGGTTTTTAGACAAAGGTCACAGTTTTTTCGGCCTTCGATAACCCCTGCTTTTTTGTACTATAACAGCGGGTTATCGGGACCGGCCAAGCTAACCACCGAGGGAGATTTGAAAATCTGCCGAGAGACTCGCATCACATCATCCGGCGTGATGGCAAAAAATTTGTCGCTCAGATGAAAGGTTTCATCGTGATGAACTCCGTAGATATCATCGTATAAAATGCTTGCGCCGATTGAACTGACCCTTTGCAAGTCAATATCATGACGGCCAACCAAATATCTTTGGGCTCTCTCAAGCTCTGACGCTGAAACTTTGGTGTCGCAAAGTTTTTGGAATTCAATCAACATCATTTCGTAAGCTTTTTTCACCTTGGTTGGAGAGCATCCAATATAGGCTCCGAAATATCCGGCTTCGATTCCCTCCATGCGAAGTGGAGACACCGAATAGGCCAGCGAGTTTTTATCTCGAAGCTCAATAAACAATCGCCCGCCCTGCCCTGCTAAAATCGATTGTATTACCTGCAAAGTGAAGCGATCTTTATTGGTGATCGTCAACCCGGGATAGCCAATCACTAAATGGCTTTGTTCCTTCTTGATTTCAAAAAACTTGAAGGTCTCTTTTTTCGGAAATTGAACTGGAAACTTGGATTCAAACCGAGTTCCCAATTTCATTTTTCCCGTGGCCTCTTCGATTTTTTGAACCCACGAGTCCTTGTCGAAGGCTCCCGAAAGAACAAAGGTCAGGTTTTTGCTCGAGTGTAAACTGTTCCAGTAGGCCTGAATCTCATCGTGTCCAATTTTTTTCAGTGTTTCAACCGATCCCAGCATATCTCGAGAGTAAGGATGGCCAACAAACAGCGTCTCCATAAATTGGCGAATGGCGATTTGAGAGGCATTGTCATTTCGACTTTTGATTTGCTCAAATTGAATTTGCTTTTCTCGCTCAATAATCTCAGATGGAAAAGTCGGGCCCGTCAGTAATTCCAAATATAACTCTCTCGCTGGCCCCTCAAAACTAGAAAGTGCATCTAAGCTCAAACCGAAAGAGTTCCTGCCTGAAATTGGATGAATCCCAGCCGCCATCGCTTCGATTTCGTGATAAATCTGAGTCTCAGCGCGAGTCTTCGTTCCGCCCATCCAAGCCTTAGCGGTCAATTCTGAAAGCCCGCCCAAATCAGGATTTTCGGCTCGCGCTCCACCTAAAAATGCAAACTTGGCAGAGAAAACATCCGTTTCAAAGTTAGGTCTCGCCAAAATACGGACTCCGTTTTTCAATTCGATGACTTGGGTTTGCGGAGTCGGCTGCTCCTTCTTTTTCGCACTCTTCTTATGCACAATCGGCGCGACCTTTTGGCTCGAAACTTTCGCAGGTTTCAGATTTTTCAGAGTTTTAGAGAGCTCTTTTTCCCACTGCAACCAGATTTTTTTTACTTTTGCCGGATCATCGTTGGTCATCGACACGATCGATAGCATCGAGGTGTCAAAGTATTTGCGAGCGACTCGTAAAATATCTTTAGCGGTGATTTTGCTAATCTCTTTGAGATATTTTTGGAAATAGTCCGGATCTCCCATGAGAAATTCAGCATCTCCCAATTTTCTCGAGAGACCGTCTACGGTTTCCACCGCGTAAAAGTTTTCACTTTCCAAATTGATGATCGCCTTGCGAATTTCTTCGTCGGCAATTTGACCATTGAGAACTTCGATCAGAGCCTCGTGAATTCCACGAATCGCTGGCTGAAGATTTTCCTTGTTGTAGCCAATTGAAATGGCGAAAAGGCCGGGATCTTTTCCAGTAAACAAACTGGAGCCGACCGAATTTGCAATTGGCGCCTCGAGACGCAGCTTCTTAACCAATCTGGAGCTATCACCTTGACCCAAGATCATCGATAAAACATCCAGAGCGGGAATGTCTTTGTGTTTGATGCTGGGAGCTTTCCAGCTCATGTAAGAAATGCTTTGCTCAAAAGTCGATTTTTCAACCTTGAGGCGAAATTTCTTCTGCTGCGGCTCTTTTTTTCGGCGGCTGTGTTTGATTTTGTAGCTTTTGAATTCGCCGAAATATTTTTGCACTCGCTTTTTCATATCTGTGGCTTCGAAATCTCCGACCACTACCAAAAACATATTTTTCGGCGCATATCTCGAGTGGAAGTAATCTGTGATTTTTTTTGCACTCCACTTGCGCACATTTTTTTCATAGCCAATGACGGGAATTCCGTAGGGATGTTTTTGATAAGAGGTTGAGAAAAGCAACTGGCTCGACAGTCGGCCGAGAGAGTCTTGCCCGCGCTTAATCTCCTCGATCACAACTTCTCTTTCGTTGTCGATTTCGCTTGGATCAAACAATGGAAATCCCATCATTTCCGCCAAAGTTTCCAGTCCGGTCTCGACAAATTGTTTCGAGATCGTCACATAGAAGACCGTCTGGTCGAAAGATGTGTATGCATTCAGTTCGCCGCCAGATCCCTCGATAATCGAGGCAATTTCGCCGACTTTGAATTTGCGCGTGCCCTTAAAAACGAGGTGTTCGATAAAGTGACTGATCCCCTCTTCGAGCTTGGCCTCATCCGCACTGCCCGTTCGCACCCAGACCTGCACTGAGACCACGGGGGATTTGTGACTTTGCTGGAAAAGAACCTTCATGCCATTTTTAAGTTGAAATTTTTTGACCATCTTCTAATTTGCTCCCATGTCGTCTTTTGGAATCTATGTTCATATCCCTTACTGTCTTCAGCGCTGCACCTACTGTGATTTTGCGACTTATGAGCAATCCCAAATCATGCCGCCGTCTCAATATCTGCATTTGCTGAAAGAAGAAATTCGACAGTCTGAAAAGGCCTATCGAAAGGGTCCCGTGGATACGATCTACTTTGGCGGAGGAACCCCAAGTCTTCTTCCCGCTGAGGATATTGTAGCTATTCTTGATGATCTTGCAAAGGTCGGCTTCACTGCTGGACCCCAGACGGAAATCACGATCGAAATCAATCCAGCCACTTTAAGTGGACCCAAAATGGAAGCTTATTTGAAGGCCGGAGTGAATCGCTTCAGTGTTGGAGCACAAACTTTCGATGACCGCCTGCTGAAAAGCGTGCGCCGAGAGCACAATGCTCAGCAAACACGAGAAACTTTGTCTTTTCTAAAATCTTTCGGAGTGAATTATTCCTTCGATATTTTATTTGCGCTTCCGACTCAAACTGTAGATGGCCTTAGGGCCGATTTGGAAGAGGTGCTTCGCTTTGCACCTCCGCATGTTAGTCCCTACTGTTTGACCGTTCCTGAGGGGCATATCTTGGCGAAAAACCGACCTTTGGAAGATGATCAGCTGGAAATGTTTGAGTTGATCGCTCAGGCTTTGAAATCGGAAAACTATGAGCGCTACGAAATTTCAAATTTTGCGAAAGCTGGATTTCACTCGCGCCACAATTCGCTTTACTGGGATGATTCTGACTATTGGGGTATTGGCTTGAGTTCTCATTCTTACTCGCACACGGGCCCCTGGGGAACGCGCTACTGGAATCCAAATTCAATCGGTACTTATGAGGCTTGGGTGAAAAGTCAGCAGACAAAAGATTTTGCTGAACCCGCTCTCAATTTGCCAGCTGAAAATAAGGAGCGCTTGCAAAAACACCAGGCGCTCACCGACTTTTGCCACACTTCTCTGCGAACCTTGATCGGTTTGAAGGATTTAGTTTTGCTTGGGCGATTTGGCTCGAAGACTGCGCAAGCCGTGCAAGGGCAACTTCAGCTTTTGACAGAGCAGGGTCTAGTTACACACCTCGGCGAGAGCTCTTGGCGTTTGACGGACGAGGGAATTTTGCTCAGCAACCAAGTCTTTGCCGGCCTGACCTATCTTGAGGGCGAACTTATCGACTGACGCACTTGACACTCGTTGTTTAGAACCCAGATTTTGGATAGATTTTGAGAGCTTCATTTTGATTTTACTGAAGCTGACTTCTGTGGAGGAAATGTGTCTGAAACCA
>JAYUCD010000241.1:0-11375 GCA_043740515.1 Bdellovibrio sp.
TTTCGCACTCAAGCCACCCTGGCAGGAGATTAGAGTTTCCGAACCTATGTGGTTGTCGAAGCTCTCGCCGAAGTAACTGAGACCTTGACCAAACTGCGCTCGAATTTTTAGCGAACGCACTCGATTCCATAGCTATTTAAATAACTGGGGCTCGTCCCAGAACTTGGAGGACTGATCGCAAAGCTTGTGTGCACAGCTTTTTGGCTGGCAAGAGTGCTGCGCTCGATGCCCACTTCAAGGAAGATAGATTGTTGCATTATTTTGTCGACCAATGTTTTCCCAGCATAATGGTTCCAACCCGGCCCAATCATATCATCTTTCTTCAGAGTCACTGATTTGCCAGACAAGTCTTTGGACGCGCCTTCGACATTGGATTTTTCAAAAACAAGATTCAACTGATTTGGCATCACTTGCATAGTGAAATGAATCAACTGAACACGACCTGCCGTGCAGCTGTAAGTACCTGCAGCATGGGTGACCGACGTCAGCGCCAGACTCGAGAATAACAAAGTGGCAGCCGATCTGCTTAAAAACGTTTTCATAGAACTCCCTAACGGAAAATTGAAATCAAGAACTTAGGCGCGAATTATAATCAAATTTCATTCGAGAATGAGATTAATTTTAAAGATTATATTTATTACAGAGACCATCTGCTTTTTGGCCAGCCAAATTTTGCTTTAGAGGCTGCGAGGCATGAACAGGATGATTGCCATTCCGATCAGGGCCACACTCGCCCCGATAAGATCCCATCGATCTGGTTTGATTTTTTCGACCATCCAAAGCCAGAAGAGAGCAATCGTGACGTAAATTCCCCCGTAGGCTGCATAGGTTCGGCCTGCTGCGGTCGATTGCAAAGTTAAAAGCCAAGCAAAAATCCCGAGGCTGAGCGCCGCGGGAGCTAGCAACCAGGGAGAGCGTCCCTGCTTGAGGTAGAGATAAGGCAAGTAGCAACCCGTGATTTCAAAGAGAGCCGCGAGTATAAACAAAAAAATGGCTTGAAGACTGAGCACCCTTTTAAAACTAGCCAAGATTATTTCAAACTACAATCAAATTGCTGGTGTCAGCTTGCAGATTTGGTGGCAGCCTTGTTTTTCCATTTAGTTCGAGGAGCCGGCCTCATGCTAATTCAAAACCACCGGGAAGATTTCTCAATCAAAGGACAGATATCGAGCCACAACTGAACAGTTGAAAGGTCGTCCGCCGGCGCTGATTCAGACGGCTGAGCACGATGTTTTGCGTGATGAAGGTGAAAAGTATGGTCACAAGCTAGCTGAAGCGGGCGTTGAAGTTTCCATGGTTCGATACAATGGAATGATTCATGACTACGGACTTTTAAATCCGTTGTCTAAAGACACGAATGTTCAATCCGCTCTCTTGCAAGCTTCTGAAGAGCTCGAAAAGCATTTGAAATAACAACTAGATCGAGATCAGTGAGAGTCGAAGAAAATTCGATTCTCACTGATCCTTTAAATTTTTTTTGAAGAAGCAGTTGGAACAGGCCTGTGGAGCCTCGCTGCAAAAGACTTGAGAAAATTTCGCAAAACTTGATCTCCACAATCACGATAATTTCGATGATCTTTTTTTCTTAAAAATGCCGAGATCTCTGATTTTCCAAATGGCAATCCCGATTCATTCATAATTGCAATCAAATCTTCTTCTTTCAATTGAAACGCCACTCGCAATTTTTTCAAAACGCTATTGTTCGAAATCGAAGTGTCCAAGGGAATGGGTGGTCGAGATTCGTCTTTGCCGCGCTTCCAGATGATCATTCCATCGAGAAAATGAGCCATGGTTTTGTTGCTGCACTGGAGGTAGCGCGAGTCTGTTTCATCTTTTGAGAAACATTCAATCTCTTCAACCGCGATTGAATGTCCCGACAGTTTACAGAGCTCAGCTATTTTTGCATTGTTGATTTTGAGCAGGAATCGCAAACTTCGCAAAATATCGTTGTTGTGCATCTTGGTTTTTTCTAATTGTATTTCCGTTTGGCCGGATGAGATTTCCCAGCTGACTTCGCTTTCACTCCAGATTTTTTGGAGGCCGAATACTCTCGGCTTTTTCTCGCAGGAGTGCGCTCTGAAGAACGCTCTGATGAGCGATCAGAAGAGCGATCTGATTTTGACTCATAAAATTTGAAGTTTGGATCGACTTTCACTTCTTCAGCGCCGACCAGGTACTCTTTGATTTTTTTGTACATGCGAGTGTCTGAAGGAGTGATGAAGGTAATGGCCTGACCGCCTCGACCAGCTCTTGCCGTTCGTCCAATTCGGTGCAAGAAATCTTTGGCTTGAAAAGGCAGATCAAAATTAATCACATGATCCACATGAGGAACATCGAGACCTCGAGCCAGGAGATCAGTGGCGACCAAGACTCGGAGTTGACCTTCGCGAAATTCGCGGATGACACGGTTTCGTTGGCCTTGCGACAAAGCGCCGTGGATCAGATCTGTTTTGAAGCCGTAGCTTTTCAAATATTTGCCGACGGACTCGCAGCTTTCTTGGCTACCTGTGAAGACAATGACTCCGCCCTTTGTTGCATTCAATTCGTCCAAGAGACGATCTTCTTTGGTTTGGCGATCCATCAACAAAACTTTTTGTTTCAAGGCTGCGACAGGCTCTTCGGCTTGAGCTGTGCGGATCATGATCACTTCGGATCGCATAAAGGCTTGAGCAATGGCCTCAACCGGTTGGCCGAAGCTCGCAGAAAACATCAGAGTTTGGCGGACGGAGCGCATGGTGCTTCGGATATTTTTCAGTTGCGGCGAGAAACCCATATCCAGCATGCGGTCAGCCTCATCGATCACAACCAACTCGACATTTTGGAGCAAAAGTTTATTGGTCAATAGGTGATCATTCAGTCGTCCAGGCGTCCCAACGATTAAGCGAGGATTTTTTTTCAGGCCGCTGATCTGCTTGGCACTGGGAATTCCTCCGATCACAAGGCTCGAAGAAATCGGATTATCTATCGTTAACTCGGTGAAGACTTTGAAAATCTGTTGAGCCATCTCACGGCTAGGCGCCAAGACAAGAGCTCTCGAAGTCGTATTTTTGGCAAGCGCAATCAAGACAGGCAGGGCAAAAGCTAAAGTCTTGCCGCTACCAGTTTGAGCCACGGCGATCAAATCCATGCCTTCTAGGCCGACGGGCACCGCTTGGGCTTGAACGGGAGTTGGTTTTTTGACCGCCATTTTCTCAAGAGCGATCAGGAGAGTCGGAGAGAGGCCCATCTCTTTGAAGGAATTCAGGCGTAAGCTCGAAGAGTGCATTTTCATAGAGCAGGGATATAGCACCGAGATCTGAAACCAGGAAGACAAACTGCGAGGATCGATGAAATTCAGGCTTTCTGCAGAGGGAGTTTGCAAAATATGCCCCCTCCCTCAGAGCAGAGCTTGTGTTTTTTTCGCTTTTCCCGCATTTTAAGCGACTGAAAATAGGTGCTCCAAAATGATTGAAAATATTCCTCCACGCCCGCCGAAATCCTCCCGCATTGTGCTCGAGCTTCAACGTTCGGAAAAGCGCTTAGACAATGTTCTTTTAAAGGCCATTCGAGAACAAAATGAAAATCTCACCTTGCGAGAAATCTCCCGCGTCGATTTCAAGGAATTGTTCAACGGTGGCAAAATCTTGATCAAGGGACAACGAGCAAAACCATCGTCTGGGGTTGCTTCAGGGACAACATTCGTCGACATATTAGGATTTTAAATCTTTTTTCTATATTGATATCGCCACTGTATAATCTTAAAGGCCATCAAAAATAGGATGGTGCCACAGGTTTGGCTGAAGTGATGCCAAGGCAAGGTGGCCGAGCTCGGCCCCCACATTCCGATGGCGCCAAACGCTAAGATGATCTGAGGTCTGTACTCGTAAAACCAGTCAAATTTATCTAGCTTGTAATTCAAGAGGCCCCCTCGACGTAACATCAATCATTGCAAAGAAGAGGCTCAAGGCGAACCCTTTTATTCGATATCAAATCGAAACATTGAATAGGACGTTTATCTTTTTTGAGAATGTCAAAAACTGTAGCAGTTTGAGTCGGTTTTCAACGCTTTCAATAGAGTTGACAATGACCGCCCTAAATCGAAACAATTAGGGTATGAGGCCAACATTATACAAACAAAAATTTTTGATCTATCCACAGGTCCAACACAAAGTGATTGGTATATTTGTATTGGCTGGCGGCTTAGGATTCCTAGGCTTTCTTTGTGGTGCTGTGATTTTTGGACAACAAATTTTTCAATTGGTTGAGGCGACCTCAACGACTGATGTTCCTTCCAATCAACTGATCATTAGCCAGATCTGGTTTAATTTTACTTTTTTTCTAGTTATTTTCGGAATAATTTATGTTGCTGGATTATTTATCGTGGGAATGTTTTTCTCTCATCGCCTGGTGGGCCCTTTGATGAGAATCACCAAAAGTCTCTCTGGTATGATCGAATCGAATAAATTCTCCCAGCTTCAAATCCGAGACACTGACTTTCTTTCTGAAATCGTCCTTCAGCTCAATCAAACCATTGAAAAACGCAACAAAGCGAACGATGACGCCAAAGCAAAATAAGAACTCATTTCCCAGGGTCTACAGCTTCGATTTTTTAAGAATACTTTTCATCTTCGCCATCCTGATGCTGCACACCTGGGAACATTTTGTTGGCGACGATCTACCGGCAAATTCAGAATTCAAATCCAGTTACGAGCTTTACCAACTGGTGGTGGGTACTGTTTTCAATTATGCGGCTTTGTATGTCCTCAGTCTTTCCTTTTTTCTGTGGGGTTGGAAAGGCTTTCGACTTCAAAAGACAAAATTAATCGTTCTCATTCTCGGCTTGATCGGACTTCAATTGAGGCAACCCGAAGTGCCGTGGGATTTTACTTCGTGGGCTTGGGAAGTGTATGGATTTTTGATCATCGCTGTTCTGATCTGCAGATTTTGGCCGAGACGCTTGAATTGGGCCGTGGGAATGTTCGCGTTTTCGGTGATTCCACTTTCTTTGTCTCTGAATATTTGGATTCCTATTGCCGACCAAACAGTGGAGCCTTGGAGATCTATCTTCTTTGCCAACCGAGAAACGCCAGCGACGATCGGTTGGTTTCTGGTGCCATGGATTTGTGTTCCGACTTTAGCTTACGGCGCTGGCCTGATTCTCCAGCTGAGAACTTCTGCGATCGGCTGGATTCGAGAAAAAGCTTATGTGCTTGCACTACTGCTGGGTCTCATCTCGGCGCTTTTGTATTGGATCAAGCCGAACCCGGTTCCCGCATTTTTAGGAACACACTTCTACCAATTTCTCTTTATGCAAACTGCGGCTCATTTCTGGAATCACTACCTAATTTTCATGGCGGTGATTATTCTTTGTTTGCGCTTGGAGAGATCGCACTGGATTCAAAATTCACCGCTGAAATACCTTTCCTATTTGCAGTGGAATCGAAATTTCTTTTTTTGTTATTTCTTTCATTTTTCCCTGATTGTCTTTTTACTTCGTTGGCATGCAGAAATTGTAGTGCAGCCTCACCTTCTAGATTGGTTGTGGCTCGGGATTTTTTTACTCACCGAGCTGATGATCCAAATTTTTGTGGCATCTCTGAAAATGTACGCCTATCTCTGGCGTTGGTTCCAAAAGCGAATCAAAACAAAAGCGGCAGTTTAGGATTCCAAATCGTATTGATTCGAGAGCCAATCGGTTCTGGGGTCAGCGCCTCAAGTTCTGAAAGTTGTTTATCAGAAAATAGCAATTGGCTGACGGACGCAAATATAAATGTATTTCCTCGCCCATAGGAAACCTGACTTGGAAATCCTGCGGCAGCCAAGGTGTTCTGAATGATGTTTCCAGCTCCGACGGTGGGTCCGTCAAGAATTAGGAAACCCGTCGGCTTCAAAACGCGGAAAATATTTCGATAGAATTCTTGAGAATAAACTTTGGAAAGGGCGAAGGAAACTGGATGTGGCAGATCAATCAAGACCAGATCGTAAGTTCTATCGGTGAGCCGGGTAAACTCGAATGCGTCATTCACATGAACTTGAACTTTAGAATTACTCAGCGAATTGCCACTGAGCTTTTTTAGAATCGGATGATTTCGAGATAAATTTAAAACTTCATTATCCAGTTCGACCAGATCAATCTTTTCAACTTCTGAATTTTTGAGAAGATCACGAATCAACAATCCATCTCCAGCGCCCAAGACCAAAACTTGCTTTACGCTGGAGGCATTTAGAATCCGAAGCGGTCGCAAAAAACTTTGATGGTAGAGTTCTTCATTCGAGGCGCCGAACTGAAATTCACCATTCAGATACATGCGAAAATCATTTGCCGGAGAATTTTGATATTCAATCAAATCGATTGTCTGATAAGGAGATTCAATGGTCTCGACCTTCATCTTTGAGAGCAAATGTTCGATCACTGCCACGGAAGATTCGAATGAATCCTCTGGCCACACTTCCAATCCATTTGAATAGGTGAGCGTTTTTTGAAGATTTTCGATCTGCTGGGAATGAGAGAGCGTCAATACAAGCAAAATTGAAAAGCCACAGTGGAACGAAAATAACCAGAGCTTTCGGAAAACCGACTGAAGGGATTGAAAATTTAAGAGAAGGCAATTTATAAAATAAACAAGGCTGATAAGAATGATGGTTGGTATAATTCCAAATTTTGGAAGTAAAACAAAAGGGGTCAAGAGAAAGCCACAAATGGCACCTATGTATGAGATAGCAAGCGAAGTGCCGAACTGAATTCGGCTGGATTGAGAAAGCAGTGGGATTTCAGCTCCATGAAGTCGGCTGAGTGCAAAGATAAAAATGACAGAAAGTGGGACTGCCAAACTGAGATGTTCTTGTCTTAGAAAAGCAGAGCCAGGCATCTCCAAAAGTTGTCGAAGAATCAAGCATGCTGGAAACGAGTAAAGAGCTAAAGTCAAAATCGGAGTTAGAAAAAAAAGTAAATTTTGAATCGTCAAAAGTTGTTTGAAGCGAGTTTCAGAAAGACTTTTTTTAGCAGCCGAAGCCATTGCAAAAAAGGAAACAGAGACAATCAAGGTATAACAGAAAACTTCATGATGAAGAAAGGACTCAAGAATCTTCACAAAGAGCATCTGTGTTGATGTAGCAGCAAAGGATCCTAAAAATAAAATGATCATGGCTGTTCGTTTGTTCATAGGGATTCACCTTTTGGCAGTTGGCCAAGCAAAAGCCAGCCAATCATCACGATATGAAGGCAACAGATGAAAATCAAAGTTCCCAAGACTCCCCAAGCCTGAAGCATATAAAATCCGAATAACAGTGAGCCCATGGCCATCCCTAAATAATCCCAAATCAAAACCTGAGAGACGCTGGAGATCGGCTGAAGCTGCTTCTGGATTTGCTCTAACAAGGGGAGCTCAGCACCGGACAAAAATCCTAAAACGAGAATCAAGATTAACTGTGCGAGCAATATATTTTCTGAAAATAAATGCTGGGAGTGAGCCCAGGTGAATGCAAAAGCAAGAACGATAAAAAAAATTGAAGCCATGAGAATTTTAATCAAGCTTCTCAAGGCTGCTTGAGAGCTTCGAAATTTCCAGGCTCCGAAGCCCATCGAGAGAACAAAGAGACCCATGGTGAGGGCATACTGTTTGTAAATAGAGCCCCAGGTCAGAGCCATGAGATGGGCGAGCAGGAACTCGCTGAGCATTCCATTGAGAGCAGCAAATGCAATGACCCAATTGAACTGGGAAGTGCGATTAGTTTTCAACGTCAGAGATCGGCCCATGTCGAAAGACAATTTTCTGATAAACAAAGTCTTCAGGTTTTACACAAGCGCTATTGAGTTTCGTACAAAACCGAAATTTGAGGCAATCAGAGACCATTAAGCTTGCTTGGGGTGTGCAGTTGAAATCACTGTAATAATTTTTGAGATCTGGTCCGGACCAAATTTGTGCCAGCGACAGGTTAATTTGCGGACCACCCGCAACTGGAAGTGCCGGCCGGTAAACCTTCAGATCTTGAGCATAAGCAATTGAAGGCCCCGAAATATCCAGAATCAATTTGTAAACTGAATATTCAAAGGCATCCTTCCAAAGCTTCCAATTGTAAGAAGTCGGAGGAGTAGAATGAATCTCCTGAATCTCAAAATCCGGAGAACCATTTGCGGTATTCAGGCAAATGGAAACACCGCCAATCCCCATTGAATTCTTTCCAAAGCCGTCCGATCGATCAACGCAGAATTTATCGTTGGTTGATTGTAGGTAAAACTTTTTTAAACCACCGGGAGTGGCGGCAAATCGCAGAAAGTTGGTATCGATCAGATATCCAGAATTTGGCGAAGTTTGATATTGGCTTGGAATTTGGCGAGCTAAATCATATGCAGATCTTAACTTAACAGCCGTTTTTTCAATGACCATCTCGGCATCATAATACGCTTTGTTGCGATTCGAGTTGGCGAAAAACAAATTCATGTTGTTTTGTATTGCAAAAATTAAAATTGAAAAAATAGCGACGACAGCCATCGCCACTCCGATGAGCATAAACCCTTTTTCATCAGATTTTTGAATTCGCCATCTTAGCATCATCGCTTGAGTGCTCCCGTTGGATAAGCAGGCCTTAGAAAATAAACATTACCAAAGACACGATTCTCAATCGGCGGAAAAGGCCCGAGAGTGTTTACAATATTTGGGCCGATTCGCCTTTGGCCTGTTGATCCTCCGATGACGTTATTTCGAATTTTGACTGTGAACACTTTCGTTAAATCGACAAACGGCCGAGTCCCTCCACATGCGGGAACTGTCAGCATCATGGCTGGAGGGCACCATTTCAACGGAAGATTAGACATCGTTGCCACGAAATTTCTTTGAGTCACCACAAAGGTCACCGATGAAACCATAGAAACCATTGATTGAATCGTTGAAAGCTCAGATACCGAGCTTGTAATATTCGTGACCTTGAGATCGACGATCCCTTCGAAAAAATAATCTTTGTAGCTCGGAATCAGACTCTTGTCGTTGGGCCCGGACTGAAAATTGAAGTACAGGACTCCGTACTTGTCGACAGTCGGCCTTTGGAAAAAAATTGCCGAGGGAATAAATCGCACAGATGCTGCGGGCGCTGAAGGCGACGGGTCATTGCTAGATAAATTATCGCGCAAAAAGTAAGCGATGGTATCAATTTTTCCTGGCCCCATAACGGGCGTAAAAAGCGTGGACGGATTGGTCAAAGAATAGGAACTGATTTTCCCCATTGACCCATTGAATGCAATCGGGCTTGTCAGCGGAGCATTCGAAAGGCTCAGATCTACACCCATTCCTAGATAATGTTCCACCGTAAACATCATTTGATTTAGCTCGATTTCCGAATTCACCTTATTCTGGAGTGAGGAAAACTGAGACTGAATGGCCAGAAGCATGTACCAAATTGCGACAATACTGACCAAGGCAATGGCTATGGCGATAAGGACTTCGATCAGCGAGTAACCAGCTTGATTCTTGACTCTCAGGCAAGCTAAACTGAGACAATGGGGATTCTTGAAATGAGAAGACGAAACGGCTTTTCGCTGGTCGAGGTTTTGGTTGCAACCATTATCTTGGTCACCGCTGCTGTGGTCGCAATCCCATATTTTCATAAGTCTCTGACTATCGTAAAAAGATTCGAAAACAAAAGCAAGTGTGAAGCCATCTTTCAGGGAGCCCTCACGCTCATTGAAACTGGTGGCCCAACGACCTATCGTTCGAACTCTAATTTGACAAACCAAGTTTTTTTGAGTCCTCCAGTGCAGATTCACAAAGATATCTGGCTTCCAAAATTCAATCCAAGTGCGGATTTAAACAATCCAGTTTTTATGGTTCCAGATGACCCAATTGTCAAAAATCGATTCAAATACTTTGGAATTGCAGAGAAACTTTATGACCTACCTACAAACGCACCTCTTGGAGGCGTGCAATTGTACACGCCACTTTTGATTGGCGGAACAATGGGGTATCTGGGTGATCTCTATATCAAGGATCACTGTTCGGTCCCTCGGCAAGCGCTTGACCTGGAAAAGACAATTCTTGATCCATCGCTTACCAATGTGGACGCTACTTCAAAACCTCAAATTTTTGTACGAGTGCAAAAACAGAATATAAAAACTGGAGATGTGGGTCCCTGCGATCCGTTTTGGCCGAGAGCGCGCAATCAGTTTAACAAAAACCCATCGGATCTTGTTTACGAACCGAACACAGAATTCGGCAGCAACAATTCTTTCAGACCGATGGTTCGATGGCCTGCCTGGATGGACAGCAACTATGGATTCTTAGTCACTCTCAGAGCTATCTACAAACCAGTAGGTTCGCAGACTACTGAAACCTGTGAGATCCAAAGATCCTATCAACTGCCGCAAGCCTTTCAAAATGTGATTGATTACACGCGAGATATTCACGCCCTGAAAACCACTTCGGCGCAAGGGCCACTTGCTGGAGCGCCAGTCGATCCCGTAAGAGAAGACACGACGATGTTGAGCACAAAGGGCGATGTTTTCGGTCCCGGCGCGATCCAGCCTATCGCAACCAATTATTACCTGCGAAATAACATCAAAGTTCGTGAACGCCCCATGTGCTCTCAAGATAGTACTGAGATGAATCGAGAGTTCACATTAAAATTGGAGCTGGGCAATCTGCAAAATGAACCAGGAGTCATTCCTCTTTGCCTGGATTCATCTCATCGCTGGATGGACGATCTTTCGGGCAATCCCAAAATGTGGTGCTCTAAAACGTCAGCACCAACTCCCAATGTTTCAGTGTTGATTGTTCCTGATGTGAACAGAGATCAAAGACTGTGGGTCCCCTGTGAACAATTGAAGGTGTGCGGTGAAACTCCAATCAAAGTAAAAACGACACTGACTCCACTAGCGCAGGGTAAATCGAATTTACTTTACGAATGGACCTACAAGTTTTCGAACGACACAAATCCGCAAAAAAGCCTGCTTTGGGGCTGTGAAATGAAATACAAAGTAGCTCTCTCAGACCCATCGGGAAATTTGTCTTACATCAAAGATAAGGCAATAACTGCAGCAACCAAAACGGCTAATCCACTGCAATCTGTTCGCAGTTCAATCAAAGAAATCGAGCCACAAATTTATTTTCGTCCACCACCTTGCTATCAGTGCAATTGCAAACCTTGCAAGGGTGGATTGTTTGGTGGATTGTTCAATTTAATTTTAGCTATTATTGTGCTAGTTTTGTTTGGACTGGTGGGCCTGTTCTTGTGTTTGACAGGCATTCTGTTTAATTGCTTCGGTGGGGACTATACAATTCCCGATTTCGCAAGAGCAGATTACGTGACCTGTGATCCTAACAACCCACCGCCAGGAGGCATCTGTCCTTGCGGAAAAAACTGCAAATTCGGGTGACTTTGGACACATTCGAATTGGCATCAGGATC
>JAYUCD010000242.1:0-3116 GCA_043740515.1 Bdellovibrio sp.
AGGGCCAATGGGAAAAGTTTCGCCTGAGGGCCAGTGCGAATCTTCCAGGCGAAGTCGCTTTGCCGATCGCACCGCCGCCTCCGGTTCGCAAGGCGAGCGAAGTTCTCAGTCCCGAAGAAATTTGGGTGCGCAGCTTGTTTTCTCTTCGCTGTGAAAATTACGCGCCCTAAATGCTCGCGAGCTCTAATTTTTTCCAAGCAAGTCGCAGGCCCTTGCGGACGACTCGGCCTCGAAACATAAAATCCTGATCTTCAAGAGCCTGGACTTGGTAAAAGTTTGGCTTCTCTCTGACAACTTTCCAGTCTTGAGGATTCAGTCCATAATTTCTCAAGTCCCGCTCCAATGATTTCAAATCTCTGCGTTGATTTCCAAGGGTCAGCATAAAACCTCCAGTTGTTGATGAGTCAGGGAAGGATATTTCAAGCCTGGGACCAAGATTTAACCGACTGATCTGGTTTTTATTCGATTTGAAGAGCGAAATGCGTTTGAGATTGGACGCCAGTCCGAGATTGTGGAAAGTTAGAGAAATGAAAACAAACAACCGCTTTCGAAATTATATGCGAATCGAAGTCTGCGTGATCCTTCTCGTGCTTCTCTGTTTTAAACTCATGCCTGATAATAAACGCATGGCTTCGGTGATCACCAGCATGTTGTTCATTTTGAGCTCAGCAGGAATTTTGTTTTGGGAGGTTCGCTTTCCCCAATTTATCAAGCGGGCAACGTTCTGGGGAAATGTGATTTTTCTTCTCATCAGCGCCTTGCCAATTTTCCTGATTCGATTGGCCTTCTGGGAAATGCCCTTCGAAGAAATTCAAATCTTAGGAGTGACAGGCGCGCAGATGCACCAAGCCTCCTCATACGTTTTCTTTTTGATGTTGATTTGCTTGTTTGTTGATTCCTATAAAGAGAATCAAAGAATGAATAAAGCTGCTCACTAGAATTGACAAAATCTCAGATGCTAAAAATGAAAAAAGCCGAATCACTGATTCGGCTTTTTCTATCTACAATCTGATTTCAAAAACTAGATTTCGAAAGGGACTGGAGAAATAGAATCAGACCGATAGAAAGTATCGTAAGCGGATGTTCCAGAAGGGAGCAAAGCCAGATTACGAGCCTTTTTCACGGCTGAAGCGACTTGACGCTGTTGAGATTGACTCAATTTTGCAATTCGAGCTGGAGTGATTTTTCCGCCGTCGCTAACAAAGCGATTGAGGCTGACTGGATCTTTGTAATCAAAAAGATGGTCGCCGCTGTATTCCTGACGGTATTTGCTGCGTGAATTTTTTTTCATCGTGCTGTCCTTTGCGATTATCGAACGAGGTCCTTGGATATACTTGAATTTGCTGTTGCCAACAAGCTTCTTTTTCGATAGTTAAAACAATTCTTGCAGAGGAGATCTCAATGAGTCGATGTGAATTAACTGGCAAAAGCCCGGTCGTCAAAAACCGCGTCAGCCACTCGAATATTAAAACCAAGTCAACTGCGCTTCCAAATGTGCAGAAAAAACGCATATTTAGCCGCACGTTGAACGCGATGGTTCGACTGCAAGTGGCTACCAGTGCGATTCGCGACATGGAGCACACCGGTGGTTTTGACAAATTCATTTTAAACCAAGATGACAGCGTTCTCTCCAAAAGAGCTTTGGACGTGAAAAATCGCATCCGTCGCAAAATGACGACGAAAAAAACAGAGAAAAAATAAGAGGACGCTATGGCAATGAAATTAAAAATCAAAAAAGGTGCGACCGTTCAAGTGATTGCCGGTTCTGACAAAGGCAAAAAAGGAACTGTGCTCGAAGTGAACGCTTTAGCAATGAAGATAAAAGTTCAGGGCATCAAAATCATGACTCATTTTGATAAAAAAGATGGTCTGAAGCAGCTCGAAGGCTTCATCGACTACTCGAATGTAAAACTTCTGGATGCGCCGGCTGCGAAAACCGCTGGTAAAAAGACAGCTGCTAAAAAGAAGACTTCTGCAAAGACAGCTTAAATTTAGCTTAAATCTGAAATTTGCCCTTAAACAAAGGTGAATTTTGACAAAGGCTCTGATTTTCAGAGCCTTTTTTATTTTTTAAAGGCAAGACCAGGCAAGAACTGGCCAAAGGTCTTATTCATCGAAAAACCGGTAAAGCCGATCTTTACCACGTCGGAGGATCTATGTTTCGTGCTCAGCTGATAAGCATTTCAATGATTCTAATTTGGAGCTTTGTCAGTGCTCAAGAATCTGTATTGCCTGCGGCAGAGCAAGATAACAAAACAACGTATTTAATTTGTAAGAATGGTCCAAGTGTTCGCACGTTGCGTGTTTTGACAGATAAAAACGGTAGTTGTGTGACAACTTACACGAAAGAGGGCGTCGATCAAAGTGTTGCGCACTCTTGGAAAACTGAGCGCTGCTCAAAAGTTTTAGGTGGCATCCGAATCAACCTAGAAAAAGCTCAATGGAAGTGCAAAGATATCAGCGAGGCCCGAGTTTCGTCCTCGGAGTAAAAGTGAAAGCTGCACTGAACATTGCGATCTGCCAGATGACTTCAACTGATGAAGTCACCTCAAATTTCAAACAAATTGAAACTTTATTAAATTCTGTTACCGCTCCCGTCGACCTCGCATTTTTTCCAGAAAACTGCCTGTATATGCGATTGAAAGAGGGCTCGACTATTCCCGGTTTGCAGCTCAGTGATCCTGTCTTTTCACAATTGAAAGAATTGGCTACGAAAAAATCCTGCGCTCTGCATTTGGGATCGATTCCCCTGAGAGAAGGCGAGAAGCTTACCAATGCTTCTGTGTTGGTAACTGCTGACGGCCAGGTCGAGTGCACTTATCGGAAAATGCATCTGTTTGACATCACCCTGGACGGGCAAAAGCCGGTGAAAGAATCAGATATTTTCCTTCATGGACTCAAGCCACATATTTTGCAGATGCGCGGATGGAAACTTGGGCAAACGATTTGCTACGATCTGCGTTTCTCAGAGTTATTTTCAGTTTATGCTAAGCAAGCCGTGGATATTATTTTGGTGCCATCGGCATTTCTAGTGACTACCGGACAAGCTCATTGGGAAGTTTTGTTGCGAGCTCGAGCGATTGAAAGTCAATGTTACATCATCGCGGCGGCTCAGG
>JAYUCD010000243.1:0-3650 GCA_043740515.1 Bdellovibrio sp.
GCTTGTTGGTCGAGCTGCCATTTGGTAGCTATCGTAGTTCTTTTTTGAGGAGCTTTATGAGCAGTCCACTGTCCGACAAAATGCCAATCACCACTTTGGGTAAAACCATGCTCGAAACTGAGCTGAAGCGTTTACTGCAAGAAGAACGTCCTTCGATCATCAAAGCTATCGAAGAGGCTCGCGCTCAAGGTGATATCAGCGAGAATGCTGAATACGAAGCTGCTAAAGAGCGCCAAAGTATGGTCGAGGGCCGCATCGCTGAAATTCAATCGAAAATTGCCATCGCAGAAGTCGTCAATCCAGCTGAAATCAAAGCGGACCGAGTTGTCTTCGGAGCGACGGTTACGATCTCTGATGTAGAAGAAGAGCACGAGATCAGTTATCAAATCGTTGGCATCGACGAAGCGGATGTCAAAGCCGGTAAGATCTCAATCATGTCGCCAATTGCTCGAGCCCTGATCGGCAAGAAAAAAGGGGATATCGTCGTCGTCCATTCGCCCAAAGGCGAAAAAGAATACGAAGTGTTGGCTTTCAAATATCAGTAGACCTCTCGCCGTTCCGTTTGCCAGACTAGGCAAATGACAGATTTGGCTTCGCCTTCAGATCCGCAAAAATCCAAAAGCAATCAAGCGAAGAAAAATTCTACGTCTTCTTCGCTCTCTGATTTTGTTTCTGAACAACCGGGCTTGGGACTGAGTCTGATCGGACTTTTTCTGGCATTTTTTATGGGCTTGTCCATTCGTGCGATCACCGCGCCTGAGCGGATTCACGATCTCGTCCAACAAGCGACGGATAGTGTTCACAAGGACATTCAAATTCATTTCAACTCGGCATCTTTTAGTTTGTCACAAGGAATTTTTCCGGATCTTTCTGTGGTGATCGAGGGAGTCGAAATCGAATCCGAAAAATCTTGCTGGTTCACTCCTTTGGCGGAAATTCATCAGATTCGACTGCCCCTTTCACTGAAGCATTTGCTGAAGGGTCAGATTCTCATTCATGAAGTGATTGCTGATGAAATCAATCTCAGTTTGCGCAGTGAACTCAAGCCCTGCTCCGAGATTTCTCCGAAAGCAGGGCGAGCGCCGGTGGGAGGCCTGGGGTTGGTCGACAGCAATCCACGCGCCTCGACGATTGAA
Source organism: Bdellovibrio sp. (assembly GCA_043740515.1). Lineage (GTDB taxonomy): Bacteria > Bdellovibrionota > Bdellovibrionia > Bdellovibrionales > Bdellovibrionaceae > 21-14-0-10-47-8. The sequence goes on from JAYUCD010000243.1 coordinate 1,137, forward strand.
AGTGTGAAAGCAAAAGCGACTCAGACAGTGGTTTCAAGCCTTGAGAATGTAAAGCGTGAGAATCCGATTGATCATTTCCAAGTTGGAGTTCTCAAGATTCATTATCTTCCGATTGCTTTCACTTCGGCTGAAATTAATAATTTCAATGCGGAACTCAAAAATCCGGCTCCTAAATTAATTGAGATGACTGGAACCTTGCAAGCCAGTTCTCCGGCTCAAATAAAAATTTCTTATCAAGAGGGCGAGCAGGCCAGTCTTAAAACTTTGATCGAAGGTCAGTGGCGTGAGGGGGATTATAAGTTATTGGCAGATTTAGATTTAAAATCCCAGAGCTTGCGGTTTGAATCGGATGTGCATCATTTGCCACTGAGTCAGGTTATTCCTGTTTTGAAAAAGTATCGGCTCATGCAGTCCGAATTCAATGGACGGCAGGCTTGGCTCTCGGGACATTTGCAGACTTCAGGTCCACTGGATAAAATTTTGAAAAATCCAACTTACCTCACTGATATAAAACTAGAAGGTGATTTGGGCGAGGTTGATTTAGCAAAAGCTGAAATCAAATCTTGGGAGCCTTTTGAATTTGATCCCTTTGATTTTCAGATACGAGGTTTGAATTTAAAAGAGCTTTTGGTCTTTCTCAATCGCCCCCATCCAAGTCCGGCCTTGGGCGCTTTGGGAAGTTTCAATGGTCGTGCCCACTTCATCAATCCGGAGCACCTTTCACTGAAAGGGGATTACTCGGGTCTGGAGTTTATTTTTTCCAATCGAGGTGATCGACAAATTCAAACTCTCAGCCAGGTCAGCGGAGAAATATCACTGAACCAGAAAAAGTGGACAGTACAAATCGATCGGATGAAGCCGGCTGATGGAATTTTCGAAGGTCAAATCTTGATGAGTGCCGAAAAAGATTTCCGAGATCTCGAAATTCAAGCGCAGATTCAAGAGCTGACACTCTCGCCGGCCGTGCAAAGCTTAATGACTGGTGGTGGAAGTCTCGGAGCGATTCAAGGTCAAATCAAGACTCACTTGAAGCAAGCGGAGATTTTAGAACTGAATGGCCAAATCAAGAGTGATCGGGTGGTGGTTGAGGGCTTGCGGCTCTTAAAGCCTAAAATCAGCTTGGAGACGCGAGGTCAGGAGATTTGGATGAATCTGACTTCTCCGGCCTTGGACCTTCCTCAGAAATCCATTTTATTTTCGGATGTTCTTTCACCACTTCTTACTCAAATGGCTTACAAGGTCGAAGCTCCGCCGCTGCCAAGCGAGTCTCAAATTTCTCTCAAAGATTTGTCGATGCAAATGCAAACATGGAAATTCAATTCTTTGAGTTGGAGTTCTTTGCAAGCTCGAATGGGTCGGCAATTTCTGAAATCCAAAGGCGGTTGGAACTCGAAAGCTGAAATGTACGGCGAGATCTCCCTTTCGGGTCCGCCCGAGGATCGATGGGATATTCGGGGAACTCGAAATCAACCCAAACTGGTTTTGCAGAGGGAGAAGAAATGAAATTCAAAATTGAAAAACTGCTTCCGGCCTTGCCACGTCTCCTCACTGAGCAAATGGATTCATTGCTGAAAGATGTGATGAGCCATCTGATCGCCGTGGAAGCTTGGCCTGAGCAAGGATTGATTCTTCCGAGACTGCAAGCCCACCGGGGCTCGTGCAATGACGGAGCTCAAGAAAACACGCTCATGTCTTTCCGGGCTGCCAAGAAAAAAGGCGCGCTCATGGTGGAGTGTGATGTTCAACTCTCCAAAGATCGAATTCCTATTTTGTTTCATGACTATGACTTGCAGCGATTGGCTGGAATTTCCAAAAAAGTCTCTCAGTGCACGCGGGATGAATTGCGAGATTTGGTGAAAGCTCCAAGTTTGAAGGAGTTGCTCACTGACTCTGAATCTCCAAGATTCGTCAATATCGAGCTCAAAAGTCGTGCTCGATTCGACGATCCTTTGGAAAGAAAAGTAGCAGAAGTCGTCAAAGAAGTCCGCGCTGAAAACCGAGTTCTCTTTTCGAGTTTCAATCCCTTTTCAATTTATCGCATCAGTCTTTATCTTCCGGATGTCCCTAGAGCTCTTCTCGTCACCGACAAAGAAGACGAGGATAATCATTTTCTGCTGCGAAAAATGTTACTAGCGCCCTTGATATCTTTTCATTGTCTAAATTTGGATCAGGACATGGTGAATGAAACCAGTTTGAAAATCTGGAAGGAAAGAAAAATCCCAGTGGTACTATGGACAGTCAACGGTGCCGCCAACATCCAGAAATTTTTAAAAATGGGCGCCATCAGTGTCATCACCGACACAATCGTTTAAGTCAAAAACTCATGTTTTTTGCGGAATCATTCGTTATTCGTTTGGATAACCGTGAAAACAAACATTCTCGCAAGGACAATCTTTGAGTCGAGAAACTTACCCGCAATGCCGTTCAGTTAAGGAATTAAGTTTCTGCGTCCGTGCAATCGGGAGCATCCGCTCCCGAGCCCTAGGATTGCTGGCCATCCGGGCCAGCAAAGCA
>JAYUCD010000244.1:0-2253 GCA_043740515.1 Bdellovibrio sp.
TGCAGTGAAGAATCGAGCTCCGGTTTCCAAATCACAGCATTGAGCCTGGGCGGAGCCTCGCTGGCGGTCAGTGGCTTTGTAAAATAAGCCATCGAAGCGTAACGTGTGTTGTTGACTCCCAGATAGCGAAGCGTCCAAGCCACTCGCCCTTCTTCACCCTTGCCTTCGGGACCTCTGCCGACCACGACCACTTTAGAATCTGGAGCGATCCCAAGTCTTGCCAGATGCCGCGTCAGTGAAAACAAATCCAAATCCAGCAAGCCAAGAAAAGGAGCTTCCCGCTGAGTGAAATCTTCAGGTCGAAGCGGAATGGCACCATTGAGATGAGAAACCGAGTACTCGAAGGCTGGTCTTGCATCGACGAAAATCGTTTTTTCATCGATTTGCAACTCGACTTGATTTTTAGCCTTCGGCGAATTGGATTCATAGACCCGAGTCGGGGACACTTGACAGGAGCAAATCGAAAACAAAAGAGCGAAAGCTAAAGCAGAGGGAATTTTGCGAAGCTTTGGGATCTGTCTCTTCATTTGAATTTCATCGTGGGAAATAAAATAATATCTCGGATGCTCGGACAATCAGTCAAAATCATCACGATCCGCTCGATCCCAATCCCGACCCCACCCGTGGGCGGCATTCCGGTGTCGATAGCGTGAATGAAATCTTCATCCATTGGCTGCGCCTCCTCATCAACCACGCGCTTTTCTTCTTGCTCTTTCAGCCGTGCGTACTGCTCTTCTGGATCATTGAGCTCCGAATAGGAGTTGCCAATTTCCATACAGGCAACAAAAGGTTCAAATCTTTCAACCAGACCGGCTGTGTGGCGATGCTTTTTTGTCAGAGGCGAAATCTCAACAGGGTGATCCATGACAAAAGTTGGTTGCCAGAGATGCTCTTCCACGGTTACTTCGAATAATCGAGCGAGCATCTCGCCTCGGGCAACTTTCGCTTTCCCATCAGCACCGAAAACCTTGCTGTAAACGTCGGGATGCTTTTTAAGCTCAGCAGCGAGAGCTTCATCAGAAATCTTTTCAGGATCAACTTTCGCGTACTCGCGAATGCCGTCCATAATCGTCAATCGCCGCCAAGGTGGAGTGAAATCGATCTCCTTTCCTTGAAAAGAGACCTTCATACTTCCGGTTATTTTGAGAGCTAGTTTTGAAATCAATTCTTCAAACTGAGTCATCTGATAATTGTAATCGGTGTAGGCTTCGTACCACTCCAGCATGGTGAATTCTGGATTGTGAGTACGATCAATTCCTTCGTTGCGAAAATTCTTGCCGATTTCATAAACTTTTTCGAAGCCACCGACCACCAAGCGCTTGAGATAAAGCTCAGGTGAAATTTTCATATACAATTTCATGTCGAGAGCTCGGTGATGAGTCGAAAATGGGTAGGCGGCAGCACCTCCGTAAATCGGCTGAAGCACCGGCGTTTCAACTTCGAGAAAACCTTTGGCATCAAGAAAGCTGCGAATTTCTCGGATGATTTTTGAACGAGTCTCAAAAACTTTTCTTGAATCTGGATCTGAAATTAAATCCAGATGTCTATGCCGGTATTTGATTTCAACATCGGCGATTCCATGAAATTTTTCAGGCAAAGGCTCCAAAGTTTTTGTTAACATCGTCAGCTTTTTACAATGCAATGAGAATTCGCCTTTTTGCGATTTGAAAGCGTGACCTTCTACGCCAACGATATCGCCCAAATCGAGTAAATCAAAAACTTTGCGGTCGATTTCGCTGAGCTCTTCTAATTTCACATAAATTTGCAGAGCGCCCGTCTGATCTTGAATATTGAAAAAAGCAGCCTTGCCCATGGATCTCAAGGTCATCAAGCGACCAGCCAAACGATAATTGCTGTCTAGCAATTTTTCCCCGGCTTGCAACTTGTCCGCATGCTTTTCCACCACCAAGTGAATCGAAGCATTGCGATCGAAAGTGTATGGATAGGGGTTGATTCCTGCATCTCGAAGCGCCTGCAGTTTTTTTCGCTTTTCCGCTCTTAGCGGATTGTCATCACCATGAAGCATTTTTACAATTTCCTTTGCGGAAGCTTAAACTGCCAAAAATATTCTAAATAAAATTTTATTAGCTATTTCATTTAGCTAAAGGTTTTTGCCGGCAAAAATATCTTGAACTTGATTCAAAATTTTAATCGCATCAGCCTTGGGTCTTTGAAATGCATTTCGTCCCATGATGCTGCCGAAGGCTCCGCCCTGAGCCAGCTGAGTGACTTCGCCAAGCAGCTCGTCATTGG
>JAYUCD010000245.1:0-2434 GCA_043740515.1 Bdellovibrio sp.
TGGGCCTCGATGGGTGGGCCGTCGAGTCGTCACAGCCCCTGACCGCGATCCCGCCCACTAGGGTTGGCGAACATGGGCAAGGCATCGAGGCGTCGTGCCGACTTAGTTAAAGACGTGGTCTCAGCGATTCGAAACATTCGCGGTGAAAATCGCATTAGCCCAGCTGAAAAATTAAAAGTTCGTTTAGCTCCAAACGACGACAAAGTTCAGAAAATTTTGTCGCTCAACCGAAATGCCCTGATGACGATGGGTCGCTTAGAATCGGTCGACATTGGCGCAGAAGGAAATCTTTCAAAGTGTGCGGTGACTTTGGTGTCTGTCAAAGACAGTCAGGTGAAAGTCATTATTCCTCTCGAAGGACTTGTGGATATCTCTGAGGAAATCAATCGGATTCAGAAGACTCTGGAAAAGCTGAACAAAGATATCGCGCAATTCGCTGGCCGATTGTCGAACGAAAGCTTTGTCAAGAATGCCGCCGAAGACGTGGTTGAAGCCGATCGGCTGTTGTTAGCACAGTTCCGCAAACAAGCTCAGTCATTGACTGAAGCTTTGATGCGATTGCAAGGCTAACCCGATTTGGGCTGAGCCTTTTTCTTTTAATTCTTTTTTGCTTCTTCGAGAGATTTCTCAGCAATCGTATTCAATTTAATACCCACTTCTGCCAACTGATCACGACTGACGGCACTGGGAGCCTCAGCCATGATGTCCGTTGCTTTGGCAGTCTTAGGAAATGCAATCACTTCACGAATCGCATCTGTTTCACAAAGCAGCATCACGAGACGGTCCATGCCCCAGGCGATTCCACCATGCGGAGGCGCTCCGTATTTAAAAGCTTCAAGGAAAAATCCGAATTTATTTTCCGCTTCTTCCAGCGACATTCCCAAAGTTTTGAACATCGCCTGCTGCAATTCATTACGATAAATTCGAATGCTTCCCCCGCCCATCTCATAGCCGTTGCAAACCAAGTCATAGGCCTTCGCCAGAAGCTTGCCGTAATTGCTCTCTTCGCTGCGAATAAGCCAATCCATATGCTCGTCTTTCGGCGAGGTGAAAGGGTGGTGGCGGGCCATCCAACGCTTGTCATCTGGCGAGTACTCAAGCAATGGAAAATCAACCACCCATAAAAATTTATCTTTACTTGTGTCGATCAGTGAAAGCTCTTTACCCAAATGAAGCCGAAGTGCCGAGAGAGCACCGCAAGCTGGATCAAAATCATCAGCCACGATCAGAGCCGCATCACCTTTTTTTGCACCAACAGCTTCAAACATTGCAGCAAGCTTTGAAGGTTCAAAAAATTTGGCCACAGAAGAAGTCAGAGCACCTTCATTCTCGGATTTGATCCAAACCAAACCTTTAGCTCCGCCTTTTTTTGCGATCTCAGTCAGTTTGTCCAATTGACCACGAGAAAAGCTCCCACCTTTGGGAACCGCGATGCCTCGGACAATTCCATTGCGAGCAAGCACATCGTCGAAAACTTTGAAGCCAGTGGCTTCTCCGATAACAGATTTTAAATCTTTGATTTCCATTCCAAACCGAATGTCAGGTTTGTCGATTCCATAGCGGTCCATTGCCTCTTGATAAGTCATGCGAGGAATGGTGCCGACATCGACAGCTTTGATTTCTTTCCAAATCATGCGCAACATTTTTTCATTCAGTTCAATGATGTCTTCTTCATCGATGAAAGACATTTCAATATCGATCTGAGAAAATTCGGGCTGGCGATCTGCTCTGAGATCTTCGTCCCGGAAACAGCGAGCGATTTGGAAATAGCGATCGTAGCCACCAATCATCAAGAGCTGTTTCAAAATTTGCGGCGATTGAGGAAGCGCATAGAAATTTCCCGGATTGACTCGTGAAGGGACCAAGTAATCGCGCGCTCCTTCCGGAGTCGACTTGAACAAAATCGGTGTTTCAATTTCGAGAAAATGATTGTCAGAAAGAAATTTTCGCACGAGCTGAGCGACCTTGTGCCGAATCATCAAATGCTTTTGCAAACGAGGCGAGCGCAAATCCAAATAGCGATATTTCAAACGTAGCATTTCGCCCACATTGGTATCTTCGATTTGAAAGGGCGGAGTTTCAGCGTGATTCAAAATCTCGCATTCTGTCGCTTCGACCTCGACTTGTCCGGTTTTGATTTTCGAATTGATCATACCCTCCGGTCTCGCTTTCACGACACCTTTGACAAGGAGGACGTACTCGCCACGTAAATCTTTAGCTGATGAGGTCCCGGCCTTTTTGGGATCGAGTACCACCTGCAGGATTCCTTCTCGGTCACGCATGTCGATAAACACCAGACTGCCGTGGTCACGCCGTGAGCCCACCCAGCCTGTCAAAATCACTTCTTTTCCGACCAAAGATTTGTCGACGTGTCCACAGTAGTGCGTGCGATTGAATTTCATTTTTGCTTCCTTAGAAAAGACTTCATTCTGAC